>JAJUGM010000040.1 GCA_029268165.1 Bacteroidota bacterium | reverse complement strand
ACGCAAGAGAAGCATTAGGTATAAAAACATGGGATTTATACGATATGGTTATTGGGGCTTTCGGAGGAAAGCTTGAGAGTATTCTCAGTATTGGGGGTGATGCTGAAGAGCAGGAAAACAAAGGAGGTGAGAAAGCAAATCGTTTTAAACCAGTGGTCATTTTTAAAGGACCTTTTACGCTCCGCGAAGGTCAGACAAATACCCACACATTTAAAATGCCGAGCTATGTGGGCTCAGTAAGAACCATGATTATAGCCGGTGAAAATGGTGCTTATGGCTTTCAGGAAAAATCAACCCCGGTAAGAAGCCCACTAATGGTGCTGGCTACATTACCCCGGGTGCTTGGACCGGGTGAGGAAGTAAAACTTCCCATAACATTATTTGCAATGGAAAAAGGTATTAAAAATGTTTCAGTTCAGATAAAAACCAATGAACTACTTATTCCTCAGGAAGAAAAATCTAAATCAATAACGTTCGACCAACCCGGAGATAAAACCATAAATTTCCTTCTTAAAACCCCCTTGAAATTAGGGAAAGGGAAAATATCCATCATAGCTACAAGTGGAAATCAATCAGCTTCATATGATATTGAATTAGATATCAGACCATCAAATCCCGAAGTATCTGTTTTTCATGCAAGTGTAATTGACCCCGGAAAATCCTGGTCAGATGCGTTTAATTTACCGGGTATGGAAGGAACTAACTCAGGTACCATTGAAATATCATCAATACCCCCAATCGATATTGAAAGACGTCTGCATTTTCTTATTACTTATCCCCATGGATGTATTGAGCAAACCACCTCTGCAGTCTTCCCACAGCTATATCTGACTGATATAATGGATCTTGATAATAATTTCAAAAATCGCATTTCTGAAAATGTTAAAGCCGGTATTCAACGCTTAAAAACATTTCTTACATCTTCAGGTGGATTTAGCTATTGGCCAGGCAACAATGATATTAATGACTGGGGAACTTCTTATGCAGGGCATTTTATTATTGAAGCTGAAAAGAAAGGATATGCATTGCCTGCAGGATTAAAAAATAGTTGGCTTAAATATCAGAAAAAAGCTGCACGACAATGGAGGAATGAAATGATAAACGACAAATACAGTCAGTCTGATCTTGAACAAGCATACCGTTTATATACATTAGCACTTGCAGGCCAACCTGAAATAGCTGCAATGAACCGGTTAAGAGAAGAAAAAAATCTAAGCCTCCAGGCCCGATGGAGACTCGCTGCAGCTTATGTGCTGGCAGGCCAGACTGAAATTGCCCGACAACTATGTGCACGTGCCGATATCAATATTCAGCCATACTCGGGTTTCTATTCATCTTATGGTTCCATGGAACGCGACTGGTCAATGATTCTTGAAACATTACTTTTACTTAACGATAAAACAAAGGCAGCGCCACTGGCCATCAAAATTTCTGAAAAACTTACCCAGGATTATTGGATGAGTACCCAAACCTCTGCTTATTGCTTACTGGCAATGTCGAAATTTGCCAATATTTCAGGAAATTCAAAAAACCTGTCATTTGCTTATAAAATTAATAACGGTAAAATTATAACCGCCACTACTTCCAAACCAGTAACAAAAATTACACTTAACATTCCCAAATCTTATACTCAAATTAAAATTGATGTCGAAAATACAGGGCAAAATTTACTCTATGCAAGGGCAATATTTACCGGTGTGCCACAAACCGGGCAGGAAAAAAGTACTGAGAATAACCTCACCATGAAAGTTGCTTATAAAAGCCTTGATGGTTCGCCAATTGATATCACACGTTTATACCAGGGTAACGATTTTCTGGCTGTTGTTACAGTTTTAAATTCTTCTTACTTTAATTGCAAAGACTTGTCTCTCACCCAAATATTTCCCTCTGGCTGGGAAATTCGCAATAACCGCTTGCAGGATCTTTCTTCATCATATGAAATAAGCCAGCCAACATATCAGGATATCAGGGATGATCGGGTATATACTTATTTCGATCTACCGGTTGGACAAAGTAAAACATTTGTAATTCAACTTAATGCTTCATACATTGGGAAGTATTACCTCCCTGGAATAAATTGTGAGGCCATGTATGACAATAGTGTTTATTCAGTTTGTGAAGGAAAATGGGTTGAAGTAATTAGTCAATAAATATTATATTGAATATAAATATTTTATTTTTATTAATTAAACAATTAATTTAATCACATATAGTTTGTTTATTCGGATTACGATTAAAATCAAAAAGCATTTTTATTTCTTCTAAAGTAATCCTGTCTTTTGATAATTGAGGTATTTCCTCCAACGAGAAGAAACCTGCATCATTGGTTTCAGCCCCAGCCACCAATTCACCTCCTATTTCATTACAAAGAACAAACATTTTATAGATGTAATATAAATCAGGAGGATGGTTATGACGTTGTTTATCTAAAACTGCCAGTAAACGTGAGGCTCTGACAACCAATCCACTTTCTTCCATTACTTCCTTTTCAGCAACTTCAAATGGAGTTAAACCAACATCTGCCCAACCGCCAGGAACCGACCAGCAGTTATCTATTTTTTCCCTAACCATTAATATTTTGTTTTCCCGAAAAATAACACCTCTTACATCAACTTTTGGGGTAAGATAGCCTTTTTCATTTTTTAATAAATCTTTTATTTCTTCCATTTCACAAACAGTAAAATTATGCAATATTTCAACTGCAATGGAAAGTATCTGCTCATATCTTTGAATATCAAATGGACTCTCAGTATAAGTTAAACCTGCCTGAGCTATAGACTGCAATCTTTGGGCTACGAATAACCAATCATATTTCATATTTTATATTTTTAGAGAATTAAAACTTTTAATATTTATTATATAATTATTTTACTGTTAATTGAATTAAATTATTTAAAAATATTCTTTAATATTTCGAGGGATTTTATACCTGACGAATAATCAAAATGCAACTGATAATATTTGATAAGATAATCTAATAAACTTATTCTTGTTTCATGATTAATATTCACATTTTCAAGCTGACTTAAGGGGTATTGACAAAGCTGATTATATCCATTCATTATACTGTCATCTGCGTGCGGAGGTATAACAGAAAATGTTTCATCTGTCAAGATATTATATTTAATTGTATTATAAGGATATATACCAATATATTTCAATAATTGAATTAAAAATGAAACGTGAAAATTTTGTATTCCTGCTTCTTTTAAGTCAAGTAACTGAATGGCATTAATTAAAAAATCAAACCTTGTTTGATTGGCTAATTCTTCTTTTAATGTCTTAAATAATATTTCCGAAATAAATAATGCAATAGTACTTTTACTAACCTGAAAAGGAATTGAATGAAAATGATAAATGCAGCTTATATCTTTTATTCGTTGAATATCTCTTCCTGATTTATAATAAATATCTACATCAAGTAAAGTAAGAGGAAGAAAAAAAGAGGGAGGAAATTTGGGCTTTTTTCCAAAAACCGAATGAACAATAACTGTTTGCCTGCCAAATTTTTCAGTATATAGGGTAGCAATTATGCTTGTTTCTGCATATTTAATATAATGCAAAACAATTGCACGTGTTTTGGCAAGCATCTCTTACATTTATTTAAATTAATGAATAAATAAAAGCTTAGTGACAAATGTTTTACTTCCGTCTTCATTTGTACAAAATATAAGATATACTCCGGTATTCACCTTTTGGCCTCTGAAGTTTTTACCGTCCCATGTTGCTTGACCTCCTAAGGCCCTTGTTTCAAAAACCAGATTACCACTAACATCGGTTATTTTTACATTAACATTTTCTACCAGTCCCGTTATAGTAATATCACCCTGATAATTTTCTCTAACAGGATTAGGAAAAACATAAGCTTTTGAAAAATCATCATACCCCGCAGTAGATTGTCCTCTATATGAACAAATACCTTTATCCGTTCCAAAAAAGACTTCTCCGTTTTTATGATTAATTGCTATGGTGGTAATGTTATTTGAAAGAAGCGGACTGTTTTCTGCAGTGAAATGATGTATTTCTTCTTTTCCATCTCCAGAAATAAGAAATACTCCTGAATTTTCTGTTCCCAGCCATTTTCTGTTGCCACCATCAACTGCTATTGCTGTAATTTTTGCTGCTGCCAGCAAAATATCAGCATTATTTGTACCGTCATTTCTGGGTATTTTTATTTGATATCCTGTAGGATTTTCTTCTTCAAAAATATCAGCCGGATTATAATATATAGCAGGCCCTTTATTGGTTCCTACCCATATATTGCCCTCCTTATCTTCGGCTATTGAAAAAATATTTTCCAGGGTTTCCCCTTCCTGGTTGATTACTTTAATTGCCCTTTCTTTCGTAACATTGTTATTTTCATAAGTAAAAACAAACAATCCGCTTCTTTCCATAACCAGCCATATCTGATTAAGCGATGTGGGTAAAATATCTCCGATTATATTATTTATGCCAAAATTGGAATAACTGAATTGCAGTTTTTCCCATGACTTATCGTTTTTAATCAGATAAACCGGGCTTTTCGTTAAGGATGTTGATATCCAAAGATTGCCATTATTATCAAAATTCATACCAATTACATTAACATAACCATGTCCCAACCCTGAAATAGTTTCCAGAACACCATCGGTTTCATCAAATATGTCAACCACCCTTCCGTTCTGAAATTCAACAACGCCAAAACCAAGTGATCCTCCGTAAACATGCCATGGATCAGCTGGATCGATGGCAACACGGAAAAAATTAGGTATGTTATTTAGTTCCGGTAAATTACGGTAATTATAATTATTCCATGTTTCATTTGAAAAAGAGTATATGCCACGGTTCGACCATTGGCTTGCATAGGTGCCTCCTCCGGCCCATAAAATATCTGATTGTATTGCTATATCCCCTACTTCTGCATAAGCAGGACCATTTGGAGCATAAAAACCAATGCCCTGTGAAGTTGCCTTTCCTAAACCATTTTCAAAATCGGCAAACCAGATAATTCCATCAGAGTCAATAATTGCATGCTGGCAAAGAAATGAATCAAAAATTTTTATCTGTTCTTCATGCTCATTGTAAATTTCTGTATTAAAATATGAAGACAAAAGCAGATGGTTGTTATAAACTGAGAGATAAATATAATGATCATTGGTATTGTGTTCCCACACATGCCAATTGGATTGATTAAAAGTAATAATTGCATCTGTGTTGGTTGATGTATTTTTATAAATAGTAAGAAATCTGTTATTGAAATAAACAATGTGACTATATTCAGCATGGGGATCAGGTAAAGTTAATATTTGATGCCAGGCAGTATAATCCACCAAATTGGGATGATTAATATCTGCCTTAAAGATACCCGACTTCGTGGCAGCATAAATATATTGCCCGTCAAATGCAATGTCATTAACTTTAATTTGCGACCCTGAAGGGCCGAAAAAATACGAATCCTTGATTACCCTTTTTTGCAAATCGACTACAGAAATTCCATAACCACAAGCTAAATAAGCATTTGACTGATAAAAAAAGATATTGTTTATCGACTTTTCACCTGAAATAGTTTTTAACTTAATGTCGGGAATGTTATAAATGGTGTCATTGCTTATCAGGTCAAGATTACCATTCATGTAGGCTATCAATAGTACTTTATTTTCGAATGAATAGTTAATCGTACTGATATCTACATCGGATAGGCCGTTGACCTTTGAGTATTTTTTTAAACTGTTATCCGTCTTATTGTAAGAAAACATCCCTCCTGTTGTTGCACAAAAAATCTTATTATCAATAAGGACAACTTTTTTACTATTTGAGTATGGTAAATGATCACGCCATGATTTTACTGGGATCTGAGCGCCGGTTAATAATGTAAAACAAGAAATAAACAGAAAAGTTACAAATCTTATCATAAAGCAGTATTTTGCAATTGAAAAAATACGAAATATCGACAATATTATTGTAAAAATGGCAATAAATAATCCGTGAGTTTACCTAATGCTATTGCACGGTGTGAAATTTTATTCTTTTCATCCAGTGACATCTCGGCAAAAGAATTATTAAAACCGGTAGGCTTAAAAATGGGATCATATCCAAACCCCTGTGTTCCTCTCTTTTCACGTAAAATTTCGCCACTAATTATACCTTCAAATATTTTTAACTTTCCGCTATGAATCAGGGCAATTACGGTTTTGAAAATTGCTTTACGATTGCTTATATTATACATTTCTTTTAAAACCAAACTGATATTATCTTCAAAACTACAACCTTCACCAGCATAACGTGCTGACAGTACGCCAGGTCTGCCATTCAAAGCTTCAACCTCAAGGCCTGTGTCATCAGCAAAGCAATCAATATTAAAGCGGTTATAAATAAACAAAGCTTTTTGAACAGCATTACCTTCAATTGTCTTTGCCATTTCAGGGATATATCCCAAAAAACCAATATCATTCAAAGTAAGTAATTCAATTCTGTTGTTAATAGCATGATGTATTTCCCTAATTTTATTGACATTATTAGTAACAAAAACAAGTTTCATTTTTGGTCAAAGATTTAATAATGAAATTAAGTTTATCAAAAACAAAGTAAGCAAGATATTAGTATTCACATTCCAAAAGTTAGAAATTATGCATAAAAAAAGACTATCTGCCGATAGTCTTTGATAATTCTCTAATTATACTTTATTTAAAATTTTCTTATTATCCTCCGCTGGCACTGAAACCTCCACCAATTTTAGCAGGTCGCGGATTGATGCAAATAACAGGAATTTTCTCAGTATTTGCAATGATGTATTGTTCTTGTGGTCCTAAGACATAATCAGCAAAGCCAATATCACGGGTTGTCATTACCATTATAGCATCAGCATCAATTTGTTTTGCATAGTTAATGGTTTCATCGCCAAAATCTTTTTCTCCTTCTGACATTTTAATTTCATAGCGTATGGCTTTAGTTGTAAAAAATTTGGAAAGGAAGAAAATATTAGATTCAACACCACGTTTGAAATTTGCATCAGAATATTTGGCTCTCATAAGTATGAACTTGGTATTAAAGACACGGGAATAAAAATGAGCCCATGTTATGCATTCTTTAATTTCACGCCGGTAAGTAATTGGTATAACAATATTCTTAAATATTTCAGCTTTTGGAGCATCCTGAACAACAATAAAAGGAGCTTTTGAGCTTGCAATAACTTTTAATGCCCAGCTACCCATTAATTTTTGCATACCTTTTATCCCATGCGTTCCCATTACTACCATTAAAGCATTTACTTCTGCAGCAACATCGCCTATTGTGTGGAAAATTGAACCTTCTCGTGCAATGTATCTGAAGTGCACAGAAGTATCTTTAAACTCATTGATAACGGCTTCTTCCATTTTCTTTACAGTATCAGCAATCTCACTTTCTTTCTTAACCACATGCAAAAGAGCAACTTCACACTTAAGAATATGGGATATATTAACAGCATGTTTAAGAGCAAACAGGGATTTTTCAGTAAAATCCCATGTTACCATAATCAGGTGTTTTTCTTGTTCCATGTTTAGGGTTTATTTTATATAAAACTATGAATTTATTATTTTATTTCAAATTGTAATTCATAAAAGTAATAAAAATAAAATTAATTCAAAATCATGATTATTAACAGGTTTATTGTTAAAAGATTTGGATATATTTATAACCATAATCCTTCATTATTATTGTACGAAAAAAAAATAATGAAGTTTCCTGATTATAGCATAATATGATTATTTTTGAGTCTGCTAAATAATTAGTATAAAAGAGCTTTATGATGGAAAATATTGACTGGAAAAATCTTCCCTTTCAGTACATGAAAACCGACTATAATGTACGTTGTTATTATCGCGACGGTAAATGGGGCAAACTTGAAATCAGTTCTTCCGAATATATCCAGATGCATATGGCTGCTACCTGTTTGCATTATGGACAGGAAGCCTTTGAAGGCCTAAAAGCCTACCGTGGAAAAGACGGAAGGGTGAGGGTTTTTCGTTGGCGTGATAATTCAAAAAGAATGCGCGATACGGCTGAGGGTATAAAAATGGCTGCTCCTCCTGAAGAGCTTTTTAAAGAGGCTATTTTTACAGTTATTCGATTAAATGAAAGATTTATACCACCTTACGGATATGGGGCTTCTTTATATGTAAGGCCTTTACTTGTCGGATCGGGTGCAGAAGTAGGTGTAAAACCTGCAAAAGAATATCTTTTTATGGTATTTGTCACTCCGGTAGGGGCTTATTTTAAAGAAGGTTTTAAACCTGTTGATATAATGATTTGCCGTTCACACGACAGAGCGGCGCCGCTTGGTACAGGTGCTTATAAAGTTGGGGGTAACTATGCCGCCAGTCTTACCTCATTAGAAATTGCACATAACAAAGGATTTTCTACTACATTATATCTTGACGCCAAAGAAAAAAAATATATTGACGAAGCTGGTCCTGCTAATTTTTTTGGCATTAAAAATAATACTTACATTACTCCTGATTCAAAATCGATTCTCCCTTCTATCACCAACATGAGCCTGATGGAACTCGCCAGAAAACGGGGAATGAAAGTTGAAAAGAGGCCTGTGCCTGTTGAAGAGCTCAGTTCTTTTGAAGAAGTTGGCGCCTGCGGTACTGCTGCAGTTATTGCCCCAATAAAAAAAATTGTTGATATTGAGCTAAATAAAACTTATGAATATTGCAAAGATGGGAAACCAGGACCCATTTCAACTGAGTTTTATAATACCCTCACCGCAATACAAAACGGTGATAAAGAAGATTCGTTTGGTTGGATAGATTATGTAATCTAACTATTCAAGCTATAGGATCAACATGGCATCTCCATAAGTACCAAAACGGTACTTTTCTTTAATGGCAATTTTATACGACTCAAATAAGAAATCATAGCCAGCGAATGCAGAAGCCATCATAAGCAAAGTTGAAAGCGGAAGATGAAAGTTTGAAACCATTCGGGTGGGAATACTGAATTCATATGGAGGAAAAATAAATTTATTGGTCCATCCATCATAAGGTTTTAAATATCCCATAGTAGAAACCGAACTTTCTAAAGTTCTCAGAACAGTCGTTCCTATTGCACAAATATGCTTCTT
This sequence comes from Bacteroidota bacterium, assembly GCA_029268165.1. Classification (GTDB taxonomy): domain Bacteria; phylum Bacteroidota; class Bacteroidia; order Bacteroidales; family UBA10428; genus UBA5072. The sequence continues at coordinate 4,608 of JAJUGM010000040.1, read as the reverse complement.
TTTGTCTTTGGCTTCATTTACAATCTTTGCAGCTTCTTCAGAAATTATTATCTTTTCAGAATCCATCTTATGCTTTGTAAGGTCTTCAACATCCACTGTCCTGAAATTTCCTAAACCTACATGTAAAGTAATTTCAGCAAATTTAACTCCTTTAATTTCAAGTCTTTTAATCAATTCACGGCTAAAGTGAAGTCCGGCAGTGGGAGCCGCAACTGCTCCTTCATGTTTCGCAAAGATAGTCTGATACCTTTCTCTGTCTTCTGACTGTACAGGTCGTTTAATAAATTTAGGCAACGGGGTTTCTCCCAGCCGATAAAGAGTCTTCTTAAATTCTTCATAATCGCCATCAAATAAAAAGCGTAATGTTCTTCCACGTGATGTTGTATTATCAATAACTTCAGCTACAAGACCATCATCATTATCACCGAAGTATAACTTGTTTCCTATTCTTATCTTTCTTGCCGGATCAACCAGCACATCCCATAAGCGCTGCTCACGGTTAAGCTCACGAAGTAAAAATACCTCTATTTCAGCACCTGTTTTTTCTTTATTTCCATAGAGTCTGGCCGGAAAAACTTTTGTGTTATTCACAACCATAACATCGTCTTCCTCAAAATAATCCAGAATATCTTTAAAAATCCGGTGTTCAATTATGCCTGTATCACGATGCAAAACCATCAACCTCGATTCATCTCTTTTTTCAGCCGGAAATTTGGCTATAAGTTCCTCAGGCAAATTGTATTTATATTGCGATAATTTCATATATTTTGTATAGGTTTATTTCAAAATTTTTTATTCGGCCTTTTTACGAATCTTTTAAAAAAAGGTTACAAAAAAACTAAATTTCTTTCAAATTCTTCAATACTTATTGCATTTTCTAATTTGAATTCCCCAATTCCGCTTCTTACTAACTCAACAAGATGTGCTCCGGAATTTAATGATACCCCAATATCTCTTGCAAGCGCTCTTATATATGTCCCTTTGCTGCATTTTATTTTGACTTTAAAATAAGGTAGCTGAAAATTTAAAATATTTATAGAATAAATAACTATTTTGTGACCTGAAAGTTTAATTTGTTTTCCTTTCCTTGCAAATTTATATGCCCTGACTCCGTTTATCATTTTGGCCGAATAAACCGGAGGATCCTGAAAAATTTCGCCTCTAAATTTATCCAATACCTCTTCAAGGTCTTTATGTTTAATATGTTCATAAGAATAATAATGGTCAATATTTGTTTCCAGATCAAATGAAGGTGTTGTAGCACCCAAACGTATTTTTGCGATATATTCCTTTTCCAGGTTCTGGTAATATTCAATATTTTTTGTTTTTGATCCCGTACAAATTATCATTAATCCTGTTGCAAGAGGATCAAGTGTTCCGGCATGGCCTACTTTAATAGATGTTTTACTGATATTTTTCTTAATAATACTTTTTACTTTTTTAACTAATTGAAATGAAGTCCAACCGTATGGTTTATTAAATAATAATACTTCTCCTTTAATAAAATCCATTAATACAATCCTGTATTACGTAATAATAATAAAATTAGTATAACAATCCCAACTATTATCCTGTACCACCCAAATAACCGAAAACCATTCTTTGCCAGATATAAAATAAAACCTTTGATGGCAATAAGTGCAACTATAAAAGCTACTGCATTACCCAGTAGTAAAATATTAATATTTCCGTTTGTTAATGCATTATAACCTTTAAATAATTTATATACAGAAGCGGCAAACATAGTGGGTACAGCCAGAAAAAAAGAAAATTCAGCAGCATTCTGCCGATTTAGCTTATCAGCCATCCCTCCGACAATAGTCGCTGCAGATCGTGAAATACCAGGAATCATGGCAACAACCTGAAAAAGACCAATCTTTAAAGCTCTTAAATAAGTAATTGATTGATTGTCGTCAGTTTTACTAAACCATTTATCAACAAATAATAAAACAATACCTCCCGTCACAAGAGAAAATGCTACAACAGCTGGACTCTCAAGCAACCTGTCAATATAATCACCGGCAATAAAGCCAACGATAGCTGCCGGTAAAAAGGCTATTAATAATTTATAATAGAAATCAAAAGATTTAATAAAGCGCTTCCAATAAAGAATTATTACTGATAAAATAGCTCCGAACTGAATATTTACAATAAAAAGATTAATAAATTCATTGTCGCGCAGATTTAACAATTCTTTTGTGATAATCATATGCCCTGTTGAAGAAATAGGCAAAAATTCCGTTATTCCTTCAACAATAGCAATAATAATTGCCTCCACCCAATTCATTCACCTTTTTCTTTTGGTTTTTTCATTATTGCCCAAACTTCAAAAATAAAACCTGCCAATACGATCACCGGCGCAAGAGTAATGCGCCTGAAACTGAATAGTTCATCCTTATTAAAAATATTTGGATCTTCAGATTTACCTCCAATCATCAGAATAAATCCAATAACTACAATCACAAAACCAATAATCATAAGCCTATAGTTTTCTTTGCTCAGAGCAAAACCGGAATTGGTAAAACCGGAATCTTTTTTATTAGCCATAATTTTATATGTTTTTAAGTATATAAATCATCTGTCTTCATAGTTAAATAGCGGTTTACAGCCAGAAGGGTTGATGTCCAGACCAGTAAAATACCTATTAAAATAATGCCTGTAAAAAGAATAGCTGATATTTTGATATCCTGAAAGTTTAAAAGCCCCTCAAATTGCTGTTCTGCTAAAAACATAGTGCCTGCAAGCAAACCTATAGAAATAAATGCAGCTAACAAACCCTGGTAAAGACTTCGGTATAAAAATGGCCTACGTATATAAAAATGCTGAGCTCCTACCAGTTGCATGGTCCGAATGATAAATCTTTTGGCATATACAGATAATCTAATAGTATTATTAATCAAAGTTATTGCAATCATAAGCATAAGAACGCCGAAACCTAAAAAAAGCAGGCTAATCTTATTAATATTTTTATTCATTTTATAAACAAGGTCTTTTTGATAAACCACATCTTTTACGCCATTAAATGCAATAATTTCTTTTTCAATCCGGGCAATGCTGTCAGTATTAGCATAAGGAGCGTAAAGTTTCACGTCAATCGACGCAGGTAATGGATTATAACCGAGGAAATCTTCAAAATCTTCGCCCCATTCATTTTGAAAGTCTTTTGCAGCTTGCTCTTTTGTAATGTATCGTGTTTCTTTAACATAATGTTTTGCATCAAGAAGTTTTTGAAGTCCAAATATTTCCACCTCTTTTAAATCATCGTTCAAGAAAACACTAAAGCCTATATTTTCTTTAACATAATCTGAGAGCTTTTTAGCATTAAGTAGGAGCAAACCAACGATACCCAGCATGTAAAGAACCATTGATATACTTATAACAGAAGTTATTACCGAGGCTCTTAAACGGCGGCGTAAAACATTGTCTTTTTGCTGCATCAGATATTGCAATAATTAGGTTGTAAATATATAAATAAAATGATGAACCTTTCTGATGTAATTTGGTTAAAATTCGTTAAGTATAAAATGTGAACTGAACTTTATGATTACTTTATTTCAAGATATATTAATCTTATTAAACTAATACTCTTTATCAAAAACATAAAATCTCTTTTTGAGTATTTCTCCGTTTTCATCAACAAGTGTTATTGTATGCCATCCATTTGAAGGTAAAAGTTCAACCTGATGAATATAGCGTGTTGTTTGTATAAACTGATCATCCAGGTGCCAGTATATTTCGGTTTCTGGTATCCTATGTGCAGCCTCAAAAACAACACGGCCCCTGGTTCCATCTAATTGCAGTGGAATATAAATCTTCACTTCGTTTGCAGGGTAAATTAACTCCATTGATTTTACATCTTCTTCCATGCATGACGGTTTATAAGGCGGTAAAACGATATAATCAAAATGTTTTGATTTGTAATACCATTCCTGAACAGGAGGAAGTACGAACCAGGGCATGTGAATCATATTGGATATATCTTCGCAATCACTGTTAACCATGTAGCGGCCATCTGCAGATAAATGAACCAGAATATGAAAAGGGCATACAGGCGATGTTTTACAGGTATATGGAATTTTAATTGTATCTATATCGCTGCAATAGAATCCGGCCCGATACCCGCTCTGGCGGCATACGGCATCATTCACCATCTCATCAATCGGTTCCTGAAACCATGTTTTGTAAGGTAGTAAACTAAAAATTTCAAACATTACAGGAGCGGCAGTTCCTATACCCGTAAGACCAGGCCTGCCCTCCCCATCTGCATTTCCTACCCATACGCCAACAGCATATTCAGGAGTTGTTCCAATTGCCCATCCATCACGATAGCCAAAACTTGTACCGGTTTTCCATGCAATTCGTTTGTGTGATGAAAAATAATTCCATCCTGTTTCCTCATCCGGCCGGTTAACTTCATTCATGGCATTATACATTGACCAGATAGTCGAAGCGCTAAAAATATAAGGCTGATCTGATCCTTCATCTGATTTTTTAGACGATGGTATATCAGCAAAAAAATTTAAGGGATGAAAATCGGATTTATAATATTTACCTTCAATACAATAGCGATTTAATATGCGAGACAGACAGACATAGATATTAAGCATT
>JAJUGM010000039.1 GCA_029268165.1 Bacteroidota bacterium | reverse complement strand
GTAGCCCTGGCGAAGGCGAATGTATTCCGCCGTAGCCCTGGCGAAGGCGAAATATTAAAGCAATTAATGACAAAACAGGATGAGATTATAAACAAAACATTAAAGAAACCCGGAACAATTCAGATACTCATAATTAATCAAACAAAGAAGCATGAAACAATGGAAAAATTAAAAATAGCCATACAGAAGGAAGGCAGGCTGAGTGAAAAATCACTTCAGCTTATTCAGGAGTCAGGCGTCAGGCATAATCAGGATAGCAAACGTAAGTTGATTTCAATTGGTGAAAATTTTCCTGTTGAAATACTCTATCTTCGTGATGACGATATACCGCAGTATGTTTCTGATGCTGTGGCCGATATTGGTATTGTTGGCGAAAACGAAGTAATTGAAAAAGGGAAACAAGTGGATATTATTGAAAGGCTTGGTTTTGCACGCTGCCGCCTGTCGCTTGCCATACCTCAGTCAGAAGATTATTCAGGCAAGACATATTTTAACGGCAAAAAGATAGCCACTTCATATCCACGTATTTTAAGGCAATATCTCGATACCCACCATATTGAAGCGGAAATACATGAAATAAGTGGCTCGGTTGAAATCGCTCCGGGAATAGGACTTGCTGATGCAATATTCGATATTGTCAGCACCGGAAGCACACTGATTAGTAACAGGCTAAAGGAAGTTGAGGTTGTATTAAATTCAGAAGCTGTTGTAATCAGCAGCCCCACTTTAAGCCAGACAAAAAAAGAAATACTGGACAGGCTTATTTTCAGATTTCAGGCAGTGCGAAAAGCAAAAAACAACAAATATATTTTACTGAATGCACCGAATGAAAATCTTGATAAAATTGTTAAATTGCTTCCCGGCATGAAAAGTCCCACCGTTATGCCTCTGTTTGAAAAAGGCTGGAGTTCATTACATTCTGTAGTGAATGAAAATGATTTCTGGCAGATTATTGAAAAATTAAAAGAATATGGTGCGCAGGGTATCCTGGTGTTACCCATTGAAAAAATGATAATTTAAAGAAAAAAATATGCAGATATACCGTTATCCTGATAAAAATGACTGGCCGCTGATATTGGCAAGGCCATCCATTGATATAAATTCGCTTGAAAAAAGTGTAAAAAAAATACTTGAAGATATTCAGGATCAAGGAGATGATGCAGTAAAACTTTATACTGAGAGATTTGATGGAATCTACCCCGAGGTACTTGAAGTTTCTGAGGAAGAATTGGCAAAAGCAGAGATGGAAATTGATGAAGGGCTTAAAGAGGCTATTTCTCTGGCATTTCAAAATATCAAATCATTTCATGAAGCACAGCTAAGAGACGATATTCGGATCACAACCTCGCCTGGTGTTGAATGCTGGCAAAAAACCGTTCCTATTGAAAAAGTAGGCCTCTACATACCCGGCGGCACAGCTCCTTTATTTTCAACTGTCCTGATGCTTGCTGTTCCGGCTACTATTGCCGGATGCAACGAGATAGTCCTCTGCACCCCCCCGCTTTCTGATGGGTCTGTACACCCTGCTATTTTATATTGTGCCCGTATTACCGGTGTCACAAGAGTGTTTAAAACAGGAGGAATACAGGCCATAGGAGCCATGGCTTTTGGTACAAAATCGGTACCAAAGGTTTATAAAATTTTCGGACCGGGCAATCAATATGTTACTGCAGCGAAACAAATGATAACCCGATATGGCGTTGCTATTGATATGCCTGCAGGACCATCAGAAGTAGCCGTTATGGCTGATGATACTGCAGAACCCGCTTTTGTAGCAGCCGACCTTTTGTCGCAGGCAGAGCATGGTAACGACAGCCAGGTGCTTCTTATTTCCAATAATGATCCTCTTGTCCATAATGTGATGGAAGAAATTGAAAGACAGTTAGGTAGATTACCTCGCAGCCAGTACGTAAGAAAATCATTAGAGAATAGCAAAATTATTATTTTAAAGGATTATGCTGAAATGGTAAAGCTTGTAAATGAATATGCGCCAGAGCACTTGATTTTGTCAGTTAAAAATGCTGATGAAATAGCTGACCTGGTGGTTAATGCAGGTTCGGTTTTTCTCGGAAACTTCACTCCTGAAAGCGCCGGCGATTATGCATCGGGCACCAACCATACCCTCCCTACGAATGGTTTTGCTAAAGTATATAGCGGAGTAAATATCGACAGCTTTATGAAAAAAATTACATTTCAGAAAATTACACAAGCCGGCCTCAGCAATATCGGGCAGGCCATTATGAAAATGGCCGAGGCAGAACAATTAACTGCGCATAAAAACGCCGTATCAGTCAGATTAAAAATATTACAATGAATATGTTTGACCTCAACAGACTTATCAGAAACAATATAAAATCATTAACACCTTATTCATCAGCCAGGGATGAATTTAAAGGCGATGCAGCGGTTTTTCTGGATGCCAATGAGAATCCTTTTAATGAACCGGTAAATCGTTATCCTGATCCGCTTCAGATAAAGCTCAAACACCAAATTGCCAACATTAAAAACACCACCCCTGAAAATATTTTTCTTGGAAATGGTAGTGATGAAGCTATTGATTTGGTTATCAGAGCATTTTGCGAACCCGGTAAACATAATATTGTTGCCATTGACCCCACTTACGGCATGTATAAGGTATGCGCCGATATTAATAATGTTGAATACCGCAAAGTGCCTCTGACATCAGAATTTGAAATTAATCCGGAAGCCTTATTGGAACAGACAGATGAAAATACAAGGCTTGTTTTTGTCTGTTCCCCCAATAACCCTACCTCCAACAGTTTCAGACCTGACAATATACAAAAAGTTATCAAATCATTTGATGGAATAGTTGTGCTTGATGAAGCTTATATAGATTTCTCATCAGGCAAGGGTTTCCTGCCATTACTTCCTGAATATCCCAATCTGATTATCTTTCAGACTTTCAGTAAGGCATGGGGTATGGCCGGCATCAGGCTCGGTATGGCATTTGCCGATGAAAAAATTATATCAATATTAAACAAAATCAAATATCCCTATAACATCAATGTTCTTACTATGGCCACTGCAATGAAATCATTGCAAAATATCAGAAGGAAAGAAAGATGGGTTGCTGAAATTTTATATCAGCGTTCAGTACTCAGGGAAGAACTTGAAAAAGTACCGGTTGTCCTTAAAGTTTTCCCTTCGGATGCTAATTTTCTGCTTATTAAGGTTACACAACCACGTGAAATATATAATTACCTTGTAGATAATAAAATTGTGGTACGCGACCGCTCAAAGGTAAGCCTGTGTGAAGGATGCCTTAGGGTAACGGTTGGTACGGCAAACGAAAATAACCGGTTAATTAAAGCATTGCTAAAATATAAGGAATAACGGCTATGAAGAAAGTATTGTTTATCGACAGAGACGGAACACTTATTAAGGAATCACCTCCTGATTTTCAGATTGATTCTCTGGAAAAACTTGAATTTATGCCCGGGGTTTTCCGGAACTTATATTTAATCAGAAAAAACCTTGATTATGAGCTTGTTATTGTTACCAATCAGGATGGTCTGGGGACCGAATCATTTCCCGAGGATACTTTCTGGCCGGTGCACAACAAAATGTTAAAAGCTTTTGAGAATGAGGGCATAACTTTTGACAACCAGCTGATTGACAAAAGCAGGCTTGAAGATAATGCCCCTACCCGTAAACCTCGGCTGGGGATGCTTACACAATATCTTAACGGCACTTATGATCTGGAGAATTCTTATGTTATCGGCGACCGGATTACCGACATTGAAATGGCTAAAAACCTTGGAGCCAAAGGTATTCTTATAGGGTATGCCAATATGATGGAGGAAATCAATAATGCAGGCCTGCAGGAAACATGTGTATTGATTACTGAACACTGGGATGAAATTTACAAAAAAGTAGCGGAAAAAATCAGAAAGGTAAGTATCTCAAGAAAAACGAAGGAAACTGACATACAAATTGAAATCAACCTTGATGGGAAAGGAGATGCAGATATCCATACCGGCCTTGGTTTTTTTGATCACATGCTGCATCAGATTGCACATCATTCAGGTTGCGACCTTAAAATTACTGTTAAGGGAGACCTGTATGTTGACGAACACCACACTATTGAGGATACTGCTCTGGCTCTCGGTGAAGCCTTTTTCAAAGCCATAGGTGACAAGGCCGGAATTGAGCGGTTTGGATTTGTGTTGCCTATGGATGACTCATTGGCGCAAGTTGCTGTTGATTTTTCAGGTCGAAGCTGGCTTGAATGGGACGTAGTGTTTAAACGTGATAAAATAGGCGAAATGCCCACTGAAATGTTTTATCATTTTTTCAGATCATTTGCTGATCAAGCCCGTTGTAACTTAAATATAAAAGCTGAAGGAGAAAACGAACATCACAAGGCTGAAGCCATTTTTAAGGCATTTGCAAGAGCAATACGAATGGCATTAAGGAAAGATTATTACAGTAACCAGCTACCATCAACCAAAGGTGTTTTATAAAATATGTAAAACCGAATCTGAGCATACATGAAAATTGCGGTTATTAAATATAATGCAGGCAACATTATGTCAGTTGATTATGCCTTGCAGCGCCTTGGGGTTCATGCTATCGTCACACAAGATCATGAACTGATCAGGTCAGCTGACAAAGTCATATTTCCCGGGGTCGGAGAAGCAAGTACAACCATGCGATATCTCAAAAAACATGGACTCGATAAACTCATCTGCGAACTCAGGCAGCCTGTGCTGGGGATCTGCCTTGGTCTGCAGTTAATGTGCAGGCATTCTGAAGAAGGCGATACCGACTGCTTAGGTATCTTTGATACGGACGTATTGAAGTTCAGGCAGCCTGAAAAATCAGACAGATACAAAATACCACACATGGGATGGAACAGCATTAATAAAGTGCGCTCTCCGCTGTTTACTGCAGAACATGAAGGAAAATATGTATATTTTGTACACAGTTATTACGCTTCGGTTTGCCAGGCAACTGCAGCAGAAACCAATTACATTGTCCCTTTCAGTGCCGGTCTGCATCGTGATAATTTTTACGCAACCCAGTTTCATCCTGAAAAAAGCGGTATTATAGGGGCATCAATACTTGAAAATTTTCTGAAGATATGATACAAATAATTCCTGCAATTGATATCATTGAAGGCAAATGTGTAAGGCTTGAACAGGGCGACTACCGGCTCAAAAAAATATATGAGGCCGACCCGCTTGATGTGGCCCTTCGCTTTCAGGATCATGGTATCAGGCGCCTGCACCTGGTTGACCTCGAAGGTGCAAAGTCAAAACATGTTATCAACTGGAAGGTACTTGAAAAAATAAGTTCAAAAACATCATTGATTATCGATTTTGGAGGAGGGATTAAAACAGATAGAGACCTGAAAATAATTTTTGAAAATGGTGCCTCAATGGCAACCATTGGAAGCATAGCAGTAACTGAGAAGGACATTTTTAAAAAGTGGTTGGTTACTTATGGCCCGGATAAAATTATACTTGCCGCTGACATAAAAGACAGGAAAATTGCCATTACCGGCTGGCAGAAAATAACTGAAATTGACATTATTAGTTTTCTGAAAGAATACACAGAAAACGGAGTAACACAGGTTTTATGCACTGATATATCAAAAGACGGAATGTTGAGTGGTGTCAGCATTGATTTATATAAAATCATCAGAGAAAATTTTCCTGCTCTTAACCTGTTGGCAAGCGGTGGTGTTACTACATTGTCTGATATCCGTACACTTAATGAGATGAACATTAACGGTGTCATCATCGGTAAGGCGCTATATGAAGGTAAAATTTCACTTAATGACCTTAAGGAATTTATAATTTAATTATTGCTGTTTATGTTAGCCAGGCGCATTATTCCATGTCTTGATGTTAAAGACGGTATGACCGTTAAGGGAATAAATTTTGTAAATATAAAAACGGTTGGTGATCCTGTAGAATTAGGCGCCATGTATGCCGAACAGGGAGCTGATGAACTGGTTTTTCTTGATATTACTGCCAGTCATGAAGGCAGGAAAACCTTTGTCGAACTGGTTAAGCGTATTGCCAGGCATCTTAATATTCCGTTTACTGTGGGTGGAGGAATAGGTCATTTAAATGATATTGAGGCACTTTTAAAAGCCGGCGCTGATAAGGTTTCCATTAACTCTGCTGCCATAAGGAACCCCGAACTTATAAATCAGATGGCATTGCATTTCGGCAGCCAGTTTGTAGTAGTCGCTATAGACGCCCTGGAAAAAGATGGTAAATGGACAGCTTACGTCAACGGTGGGCGTATTCCTACTGACAGGGAACTGTTTTCGTGGGCCAAAGAAGCTGAAGACAGAGGTGCAGGTGAAATTCTCTTCACCTCAATGAATCACGACGGTACAAAAAATGGATTTGCCTGTGAAGCAACTGCCAGATTATCAGATGAATTACACATCCCCATTATTGCTTCAGGCGGGGCAGGAAATATGGACCACTTTGTGGATGTTTTTATCCGGGGTAAAGCCGATGCCGGCCTTGCCGCAAGCATATTCCACTACCGCGAAATTACTGTGCCGCAGTTGAAGCAACACCTTAAAAACCATGGTATTCCGGTAAGAATCTAAAAAGGTAAGTGTTAAATGCTTAAAGTCATGGTTCCTTATTCTTCTCAGATATCTATCGGGGCTTGGTTCTTGATTCTTCCCCGAAAGCTTTCGGTGCTTGATTCTTGGTTCTTTTATTAAAATAATAGGAAAAAGTATTATTCAATCATAAATAATTAAAATATGAATACAGAAAATACAGATTTTTTAATCAGTTTACAGAATCTTATTCATTCACGTAGATCAGAACTACCTGACAAATCATATACTGCCAGCCTTTTTAAACAGGGAATTGGCAAAATCGCCCAGAAGGTGGGAGAAGAGGCTGTTGAACTGATTCTTGAAGCCAAAAATAATAATCGTGAGCTTTTCCTCAATGAAGCTGCCGATTTAATGTATCATCTTCTCGTACTGTTAAGTGCCAGGGGTTGCCATATTACTGATGTTATTAAGGTGCTTGAAAAAAGGCATGAAAAGGCTAAAGGATAAGCAGTTAATAATTCACTATAAAAAAAGAAGTGGCAAAAGATTGACTTTATTTCATTCCTGTCTTCTTTCCTATTTAATACAAACGCCGCTCCTACGGAGCTATGTTGAAATTATTACCTTCCTCATTATCGTTCTCCTTTTTCATAGCCTTTTAATATGTAACGAAGTGACGAAGTGATGAGGTGATGAGGATGAGGTGATGAAGTAATGAAAAATGAAGGCTGAAAGCTGATTTTTTAAACATTATAAGTTGTTGAAGCGGTATCTCCTCCTCTGCCAGTCCAGTTGGTATGGAAAAACTGTCCTCTGGGTTTGTCAATCCTCTCATAGGTATGTGCACCGAAATAATCACGCTGTGCCTGAAGCAGGTTGGCCGGCAGACGCTGCGTACGGTATCCGTCATAATATGTCAATGCCGACGCAAAGCACGGTACCGGAATACCGTTTTGCAGGGCAGTTGATACTACTCTTCTCCAGCTATCCTGGCTTGATTCAATTTTTTCCCTGAAAAACGGGTCAAGTAAAAGATTGGTCAAGCTGGGATTACGGTCGAAGGCTTCCTTAATTTTGCCAAGAAATACCGAACGTATAATACATCCTCCTCTCCACATTAATGCTATACCGCCAAAGTTAAGATTCCAGCCAAATTCTTTTGCAGCCATGCGCATCAGAACATATCCCTGGGCATAGGATACAATTTTGGAAGCATATAAAGCATGGCGTATGTCATTAATAAAGGATTTCTTATCACCCTGAAATTTCTTATCTGCTCCTTTTAAAATACCTGAAGCATGTACACGTTCGTCTTTTTGTGCCGAAAGTGTCCGGGCAAAGACTGCCTCGCTTACAAGGGTAAGAGGAATTCCGGTATCAAGCGCTGCAACTACTGTCCATTTGCCCGTTCCCTTCTGCCCGGCAGTATCAAGAATTTTTTCAACCAGCGGTTGCCCGTCATCATCTTTAAATGCCATAATATCGCGTGTTATTTCAATCAGATAACTATTAAGTTCGGCTTCATTCCATGATTTAAAAATATCATGCATTTCATCATAAGACAAGCCAAGCAGGTCTCGCATCAATTGATAAGCTTCGCAAATAAGCTGCATATCGCCGTATTCTATACCGTTATGAACCATTTTTACAAAATGCCCTGCACCGTTTTCGCCAACCCAGTCGCAACATGGCGTACCGTCATCTACTTTAGCGGCAATTGCCTGAAAAACAGGCTTCACATGCGGCCAGGCTGCAGGCGAACCTCCAGGCATAATAGAAGGCCCGAGTAAAGCACCCTCTTCGCCTCCTGAAACTCCGGTACCGATATATAGCATGCCTTTGCTTTCAACGAGTTTTGTCCGCCTGTTTGTGTCAGGAAAATGCGAATTACCACCATCAATGATTATATCACCCGATTCGAGTTTAGGTAAAAGCTGTTCAATAAGTTCATCCACAGGCTGGCCAGCTTTAACAAGCATCATTATTTTCCTTGGCTTTTTCAGCGCACCTATAAGTTCATCAATAGAATGAGTTCCGATAATTTTTTTACCTTTTGCCCTTCCGGCCAGAAATTTATCAACCTTATCAACAGTGCGGTTATAAACAGCTACTGTAAAACCTTTGTTTTCCATATTTAAAACAAGATTTTCGCCCATTACGGCAAGCCCGATCAGGCCAATATCAGCTTTTGTGTTCATATTTGTATTTTTTAATTAATATTTCTTAATATGTTTAATTATTTTTTCCAGTATATCAGGTATTTACTTTAAATCCCATTTTCATGAGCATTCGCTTTATATCAGAATGTTCATTGATAAGCCTTACGGTATATGCATGAAATTCACGGCGTATCGGATAGTCGCCTCTTTGTTTTTCAAAGGTATCTGTTGAAGCGCGCAAACGATGGTCGTCCTGATCAACCTTATATGTTGCCAAAATAGCTTCACACAAAACCTGTTCAACGTCCATGTGTTTACAATCAATGGTAATTTCGGTTATCTCAGGTAGCGGAATATCTTCAGGCTCCCAGTTGTCGATTCCCAGTCCGAAAAACCGGCTTAATGCACTGACAACCATTGCTGTTCCTTTTGCTTTTCCGTCGGCTGAATAGCCTGCAATATGAGGAGTGCCAATATCAGCTAGTGAAAGCAATTCACGATCAATAGCTGGTTCATGTTCCCATACATCAAGAACAAGGCCATCAATTTTATGAGACTTCACAGCGTATTTAAGTGCAGGTGTATCAGCCACCTCCCCACGGGAGGTATTAATAATGATTGTTCCCTGATTTACGCGAGCAAGAAATTTCTCATCCACCAGATGAAATGTTTTATCAATACCTTCATAATTCAAAGGAACGTGAAAGGTGATTATATCGCATTCCCTTAAAATACTATCCAGGGAAACAAAACCACATAATCCTTCACTACGTACTCTGGGTGGGTCATTCAAATAAACCCTCATGTTAAAAAGCTCAGCTGTGCGCAATATTTTCCGCCCCACATTTCCAACACCGACAATACCCAATACCCTGTTTTTCAATTCAAACTTTTTCCGACGCGATATGGTAGCCAGTGCCGAAGCAACATATTGATTAACCGATGCAGCATTGCACCCCGGGGCATTAGTCCATGTTATTCCGTTAGCCTGGCAATATTGGGTGTCGATATGGTCAAAGCCAATAGTGGCGGTTCCAATGAATTTAACTTTGGAACCCTCAAGCAGATTTTGATCACATTTAGTTCGGGTACGTATTAATAATGCATCTGCATCTTTTACCCTTTCAGGGGTAATTTTTTTAGCCGGCAGATATTCGATGTCTGCAAAAGGTTCAAGCACGTTCTTTAAAAAAGGTATTTTATCATCGGCAATCACCAGCATGGTTACAATTCAAAAATTATTCATTAAATCTGTCTTTTGATGCCCATAAACCTAAAGCCGGGTTTGATATGAAGAAAATCTCCTCACCGTCGGGCATCACATTAAATCCATCTTTGAGTTTATTAACAGGATATTTTTGTATCATATCTTCTAATGAAGCATAACGATAGTTTACGCTTTCAATTTCTTCCCTGGTCAATCTGCCCGGACAATAAACAATGTTGAACCGGTTTTCAGCAGACCCGTGAATCAAATGCGCAGCAGCACTCATGTTGTTTTTCAATTCCTCATTCCGCCGGGTCTGTTCAAGTATAAAAGGTGTATTTCTGTATCCGTATTTTCTAATCAGACGGTCGATTTCCTTGTCCTCGCCAAATTCATGCAATCCGGGCGCCAGAATAATAAGTTCGGCATCATCAGCAAGAGCCATACGTGTGCGGTATATGCTTTTGTTACCAAGCCAGGTCGATTTAAATTCAGAAGGGTCGAGGTACACAACGCATTTCTTCAGAGGTTTTTCAAGTTTAATAAAATTTACCTCGAGAGAAAGTCTGGCAGCAAGGTTAAATCCTGAACTGTCATCGCTGATGTAAAGTCCCCGGATAATTAAATCGTCATCCGTTTTTTCAACAACGGTATGGACATATAAAACAGGCAATGATTGTGCAAAATGTTCTGAAGCATAGTTCAGCACATCCCTTACAGGATTATCTGCCCTTCCCATAATCCGTTCCATGCCATAAGCTGCTCCAAGGAAATGGCTTTTATTAATGCCTTCATGACCTCCTGTGCCCACAAAAATATTCTTGTTGTAATTGGCCATACCAATTACTTCATGAGGCACAACCTGACCTATTGATAATATCAGGTCATATTTCCCTTCCACAAGCAATTTGTTAACCTGGGCAGGCCATGCATAGTCAACCCGCCCTTCAGAAACATGTTTTACGTATTCAGCAGGCACTTCACCCAATGTAACAACATCTGACCGCCAGTTGTGAACCCTGAAAAGCTGACGGGGTATTCTGCCAAACATTTTCTTAATCTGATCATCTGACATGGGGGCATGCGTGCCCAAAGCCGGCATAATATCTGTCAGTTTATCTCCTAACAGCTCCCATGCCATTTCGGTGAGTGCACCTGCATAGGAATGAAACCGTGTAAAATCAGGCGGTATTACCAGCACTTTTTCAGGTTTTCCTGATTTTGAAAGGGCTTCGTATAAACCTGCCCTTAAGTCATCATCCGATAAATTATCATTTTTGTGTCCTCGTGAATAGTAAAGCATGGTTTAATAAATCAAATGTTATCTTTTAACTCTTGCATTTCCTTCCCAAATACTCCACACCATTTCTTCATCAGCAGGCTGGGCATAATCAGTAAGAAAGGTAACCGCAAGTGCGCCGCTTGCCCAGCCAAACTGCAACCATTTTTCAGGCTCCCATCCTTTTAAAATACCATAAAGCAACCCGCCTACAAATCCATCGCCACCACCAATGCGATCAAGTACAGCTATTTCACGCGGTTCAATTACATACCAGTTATTGCCTTCGAGCATAATAGCGCCCCAGTAATGTGTATTGGCATCTTTAACCTGCCTTAGTGTTGTGGCATAAACTGATGTATTGCTGTAAGTTTTTTTAACGCATTCGATCATGCGTTTGAAGTTGTCAATCTGTGATGCAATGTTTTTGCCTCCGGTTTCGGGGCCTTCAATTCCGAGGCACAACTGAAAATCCTCCTCGTTGCCTACCAGAATGTCAGATAATGAAGCGATTTCAGCAAAAACCGGTCCCAGTTCTTTTTCGCAACCTTTCCAGAATGAAGCCCGGTAATTCAGGTCGAATGAAACAAGCGTGCCGTATTTTTTTGCTGTACGTGCCAGTTCAAGGCAAAACCTGCTGGTTTCTTTTGAGAGCGCACCAATAAGGCCTGAAAGATGGATAATCTGCACCCCTTCCTGACCGAAAATGCGGTCGAGGTCGAAATCACCTGCATTTAGTGTACGGCCTACTTCACCTGCACGGTCGTTATGCACACGGGGCCCGCGCGAGCCAAAACCAGTGTCAGCTATATTAAACTGGTGACGATAACCCCAGGGTCCGCCCTGAGGCACTTCTTTACCTTCAAAAAACATATTTCGGCTTTTGAGGTTATTTTTAATAAAACGTGCAACAGGACTGTCTTTAACAAAAGTAGTGAGCACTTTCACGGGCATTCCGAGATATGCCGCAATGCTTGCTACATTTGTTTCGGCACTTGTAGCCTGCATAATATAAGTATCGCTGCAATATACAGGCTGGTTATTAACGGGTGTAATGCGCACACCCATACTGGTAGGAACCAGAAGCGACCATTTATATTCTTTTCTTAGTTGCATATTTGTATAGATTAATAGGTTATACTCCGCCGTAAGCACTAAATCCGCCGTCAACCGGCAAAATCACACCGGTAACAAAACCGGAAAGGTCAGAAAGGAAATATAAAACTGCGCCAATCAGGTCTTCGGGGTCACCATATTTACCCATAGGAGTGCCCGATATTATTTTATTTCCGCGCGGGGTAGGAGTACCGGTTTTCTCATCAACAAGTAAAAAGCGGTTTTGATTGGTAAGGAAGAAACCGGGAGCAACAGCGTTGACCCGTATTCCGGTTTTTGCCAGGTGAACTGCCAGCCACTGGGTGAAATTGTTGATTGATGCTTTGGCAGCTGAATAGGCCGGTATCTTGGTCAACGGCCTGAATGAGTTCATAGATGAAATATTAATGATTGACCCTTTACCCGACTTCAGCATATCGGTAGCAAAAACCATTGTGGGGAGCAAAGTACCCTTGAAATTAAGGTCATATACCCATTGAAAACCTGAAAGGTCAAGACCGAAAAAAGTCTTTTCCAGCTCATTGATATGTTCCCTGTCCATGGCTTCGACCTGCGTGGTTGCCTTGGGAGAGTTGCCGCCTGCGCCGTTGATAAGAAAATCAATTGTTCCGAAACGGGCATTGATTTTTTTCTTTGCTTCCTCAAGCGAGGCTTTGTCAAGCACATCAGCCATAAATCCTGCCGAATCCGAACCTGTACTCTGCATCACATGGTCAGCAGTTTTTTGAGCCAGTTCCTCATTTATATCGAGAATGACTACTTTTACTCCGGCATAGCCCAGACCGGTAGAAATCACTGAACCAATGACTCCTGCACCGCCGGTAATTACACAGACTTTTCCTTTTAAATCATCAAAATTTACATTTTTCATAAGTGGCATATTAATATATTCTTCTGATACATTTAATAGCTTTCCCTAAGCAAATCGGTTTTGTAATAAAGGTAATTCTCCCGAGTCAAAATTTCAATGGGCAGATTATATTCTTTTTTTATATTTTTTTCAAGAATAACAATATTAAATAAGGCTTTAACACCCATATAACCCTGTTCAAAAGGTTTCTGGCTAATAAGGAAATCAACAGTACCATCTTCAAGATAACTTATATTTTCATTAATAAGGTCATAACCAATAATTCTCATGGGTTTAATCTTATTGTATTTAATATAGCGGGCTACTTTAAATACGCGTGAATTGGTGACAAAAACACCATCGAGGTCAGTATGGCTGATAAAGATGTGTGATAAAGCACGATTCACTTCATTTTCTCCGACATCTTCAATATCGTATATATAAACCCTTGATTTACCGTTGAGCCTGCTGTGAAAAAAGTCTTCAAACCCTCGCTGGCGGCTCATAATGTGTTTATGATTATTAAGTGCTCTGGCCAGGTTAATAACACAATAGGAAGCATCGGGTTTCATTCCATAAGTCAAAAGCTTGGCGGCAAGAAAGCCGCTTTTGAAGGCATCCTGGCCAACAAAGCCATAATCATTGAGCCCCTCAATGTTTGAGTTAATAAAAACATAGGGTATTCCAAGTTGTTTGCATGAATTGATTAGTTCTACGGACTCCTCG
>JAJUGM010000038.1 GCA_029268165.1 Bacteroidota bacterium | reverse complement strand
CACTGGTTTTTGAGACCAGCGCGTCTACCTATTCCGCCATCCGGGCTTTTATATAACCACCCAAATTGGAAATGCGAAGATAATTATTTGTTGCTTTTACTCAAAATGAAATGAATAAAAACACTTTTTTAGATGCTGATATGTAAAATTCAACTAACTTACCTGTGTATTTTAAATATTCAAATACCATTAATATGAATACAACGAACATAATTATTGGAATAATTGTTTTGCTATTCCTTCTTTCAGGCATAAGAATTATCAGACCAACACACAGAGGTTTGATTGAAAGACTTGGGAAATACAACCGTTTTGCCAATGCCGGATTTCACTGGATTATACCGGTAATTGAAAAACTATACCGGGTGAATATTACGGAACAAATGGTGGATGCCGACCCACAGGAAATCATTACCAATGATAACCTGAATGCCAGAGTAGATGCCCAGGTTTATTTCAAAGTAAAACCTGATGAAGAAAGCATTAAAAATTCGCAGTACAATGTGAATAATTACAAATTACAGATTGTTAACCTGGCCCGCACCACGCTAAGAAATATTATAGGAACCTTAACATTAAAATCAGCTAACAGCGAACGCGGCAAAATTAATTCAGAACTACACAAAACGCTGAAAGAAGAAACCCAGAGCTGGGGGATTGAGATTGTCCGCACAGAACTTAAAGAGATAGACCCGCCAAAAGATGTGCAGGAAACAATGAATAAAGTTGTTAAGGCTGAGAATGAAAAAATTGCTGCCATTGATTTTGCCACAGCAAGGGAAACAGCTGCTGACGGTGAAAAGAGAGCAAAAATAAAGGAAGCCGAAGGGATTAAACAGTTTAAAATATTGCAGGCTGAAGGGGAGGCTGAGGCAATCAGGCTGGTTAACGAAGCTGCTGAAAAATATTTTATCGGGAATGCCCAGATTTTAAGAAGATTGCAAGCACTTGAAACTGCTCTGGCAAATAATGCAAAAATTGTTGTACCCACAGGGTCTGACCTGGTTAATGTAGTTGGAGAAATGGCCGGAATTACGCCTATTCGGGAAAAACAAAAGAGAGATCAGAAATAAAGTATTTATTTAATAAAGGCATGAGAGACCATAGCGTTGCGGGTAATCTGTGAAATAATAATATTATTAAGTAACCTGCAGTTTAAAATACATAAGTAATACTTTCTGTAAATATAATAGTCCTCATTTTCAATTAACTGTAATTTGCCGGAATACTTCTTATAATATTATACGCCCTTTTTGATAAAAATGTTCTGGCACTTTTCCCCTGAAATGATTTTTTATGAATAAATATTAATTTTGATTACCGGCAATCAAAATTTATATAGTAAACAGGTCAAAAATGAAGTTTTACTTAATACTGACATACATTCTTCTATTTATCACACTGCCGGTTTTTTCAGGTAGTGAAACAGAAAAATTACTGAAAGAACTTGATGAGTGTATTGTCAACAAGAATTCCTTCCTGAATAAAAAGTATGAAAGAATAAATGGCTTGATGAATTTGTTGCACAATAATAATAACAGCCCTGATCAGATATTTGAAATCTATGAAAAATTATTTTCTGAATATGAATCGTTTATTTACGATTCGGCTTTTAAATACGCCCTGCTTATTAATAATCTGGCTGTTCGTTCAGGCAATCAGAGGTTGATTAATCTGGCCCGCATAAAAATGGGCTTTACACTGCTATCATCAGGCTTGTTTAAAGAATCGCTTGATACGCTGAACTCTCTAAGCTTGAGTGATGCCGATAGTTTTACACGTCGTGAATATTACAAAGTTATTGCCCGTACCTATTATGATCTGGCAGATTACAACAATGATGAATATTTTGCAAAAATTTACCGCAGAACAGGAAATTTGTATCTTGACTCGGCTTTAAGGCTCATGAAGGATGGCACACCTGAATTCTGGTCGGCTCTGGGATTGAGAAAAATGAAATCAGACGATTTTAAAGGCTCGGCCGATGCATTTAATTATCTGATTTCAAAATATAAAATACCTGAGCACGAATATGCTATTGCCACATCAAGTCTTGCTTATGTTTATTCCCTGATGGGACGAAATAGTGAGGCCATTGATATGCTGATAAAAGCAGCAATTGCCGATATCAGGGCATCAACCAGAGAAACTGTAGCGCTGCGCAACCTGGCTGTTCAGCTCTTCAATAAAGGAGATATCGGCAGGGCCTATGATTATATAAAAATTGCATTTGATGATGCCACTTTTTATAATGCCCGGCACCGTAAAATAGAAACCGGTGCAGTTTTACCTATTATTGAAGGCGAAAAGCTATCTACCATTGAGAGACAAAAAAAACAGCTTATGCGCTATTCCCTGTTGATAAGCATTCTTACCCTGCTTATTATTTTGTTTGTCTTAATAATATACAGGCAGTTAAGAGAACTTAAGAAAGTGAGGTTCAAATTACAGGTTATTAATGACGATTTGCAGAAAATGAATGAGAGCCTTCTTGAAGCCAATAAGATAAAAGAGAAATACATCGGTTACTTTTTTAAAATAAATTCTGTATATATTGAGAAAATTGAAGAATTGCAGAAGTTGATTCACAGAAAAATCGTTACACGGCAATTTGACGATTTAAATGATATCATTAATAACAGCTTTTTCAAACAGGAAAGGGAAAACCTGTTTATCAACTTTGATAAGATATTTCTGAAAATATTTCCGCATTTTGTTGAGGAGTTTAATGCGCTATTCAGTGAGGAAGACCGGATAATTCTTCAGGAAGATGAACTGCTTAATACGGATTTGCGCATATTTGCCTTAATTAGGCTGGGTATAAATGACAATGAACAGATAGCCAAATTTTTGAACTATTCTGTAAATACAATTTATACCTACAAAACCAAAATAAAAAACAAATCCATCGTACCCCGGCATGAGTTTGAAGACCGGATTATGGCAATAAAAGCTTTATAACCGTTTTATTTAACGCAGGTAGGATGAATAAACAAATTCATCCGGATGGGTTTACCCGGCAATCCATCTGGAAACCTCTTCTATAGTAGGGTGCTGAAGACTTAGTTTATTCTTCTTAATATGCCCGCATATTTCCTGATGCAGTTTACCCGGTTTTTCAATCTTTTTTATTTTTTCAAGCGTTGTATACCCCAATTGCTGCAATGTGGAGTACCATATTTCAGGTATACCTGCATCTATATATTTTTCTTTACTATCAGGAGTTTCCTTTTTTTCGGGGCGCATTTGAGGGAAGAACAGGACATCCTGAATACTCGGCTGATTGGTCATTATCATGGTAAGGCGGTCAATTCCAACGCCAAGTCCGGCAGTCGGGGGCATTCCATACTCAAGGGCTCTCAGAAAATCCTGATCAATAAACATGGCTTCATCGTCGCCTTTTTCAAGAAGACGAAGCTGCTCCTGAAACCTTTCACGCTGGTCAATGGGGTCATTGAGCTCAGAATAGGCATTACATATCTCTTTGCTGTTAATTATTAACTCAAATCGTTCAGTCAGTTGGGGGTTCAACCGGTGTTTTTTGCACAGCGGCGACATTTCAACAGGGTAATCCATAACAAAAGTTGGCTGAATAAGGTGTTGTTCCACTTTTTCGCCAAAAATCCTGTCAATTAGTTTGCCTTTACCCATAGTGGCATCGGTTTCAATCTTCAGGTTATCACATGCTTTTCTGAGCTGATCTTCATTCATTCCTGTAATATCAATTCCTGCGTGTTGTTTTATGGCATCGGTAATGGTAATCCTTTTAAAAGGTCTTTTGAAATCGATGATGTGGCTATCATATTGTATTTTCAGTGTGCCATGAAGATCAAGAGCAATCTTTTCCATCATCTCCTCAACAAATTCCATCATCCATAAATAGTCTTTATAAGCAACATATATTTCAAGGACGGTAAATTCGGGGTTATGAGTACGATCCATGCCTTCATTGCGGAAATCGCGGGCAAACTCATAAACCCCTTCAAAACCGCCAACAATCAGCCGTTTAAGATAGAGCTCATTAGCAATTCTAAGGTACAGAGGTATATCAAGCGTATTATGATGGGTTATAAAAGGCCGTGCGGCTGCACCGCCAGGTATGGCCTGAAGAACAGGTGTCTCAACTTCAAGATATCCCTTTGAATCAAAAAGGCTACGCATGGAATTAATTAACTGCGTGCGTTGCCTGAATACTTTCTTGACCTCAGGATTTACGATGAGGTCAACATATCTTTGCCTGTAACGGAATTCCGGGTCAGTCACAGCATCATATATCACTCCGTCCTTTTCTTTAACAATTGGAAGTGGCTTAATCGACTTGCTTAATAATTTCAGGTTCCTGACATGAATAGTAATTTCGCCCATCTGGGTAACGAACACAAAACCTTCTACACCAATAAAGTCACCTATATCTAGTAATTTCTTGAAAACAACATTGTACAATGTCTTATCTTCATCCGGACAAAGGTCGTCCCTTTTTAAATAAAGCTGTATCCGTCCTTTTTCATCCTGAAGCTCGGCAAAAGACGCGCTGCCCATAATGCGTCTGGTCATAAGCCGGCCAGCTATTCTGACATTCTGAAAATTATTTCTTTCAGATGAAAAATTGTCTTTAATCTCAGCAGTGCAGGCATTTACATCAAATGCTTCGGCAGGATAAGGGTTTATACCTAATTTTCTGAGTTCGTCGAGCGTCTGTCTGCGAATGATTTCCTGTTCGCTTAATTCAAATTGATTCATGGGTATAACATCAGTAAAATTTCTGCAAATATATTCTTTTTGTATGATTCCGAACCTCCTGAAACATTACCTTGTTTTAAGTATATTTGTACAAAAAATTTATAAGTGTATGATTTTTATAGATGAACATCTTCAGTCATTCCACATAAAAAATTGATTTACTATATTTATTTCTTAATTTTACACCCCTAAAAAATCTAATTATCAGACCCTAAAAAAATGAAAAACTCATTTATTGCATACCATAACAGTCTAAAGCTGAATGAGTTTTTTGTTTGTTTGTTAATTTGCATACAGGCTTTTTTACTCGGCTCTTTTCTGGTTATATTTGATATCGCTTCACATATTCATTTCATCGAAACTTATGGCGCTGAAATGATGCCGAAGGCCTTTGTGGTCTCAGGTATCATGGGCTTCTTTTATATGGCTGTTTATGTTTTTTTCTCAAGCCGGCTCAATTTCAGAATTTTTGTCCTTTTCAATTATCTGTTGATACTGGCCTTACTGATAAGCCTTTTTAATAATGAAAATATTCTTTATGCACAGATATTGAATGTTCCTTTGATGATGCCCTTTACTTTAATGCTGCCGGTTAATGTTATTGTTATGTTGCTTTTCTGGCGTTCGGTAAGAAACATATTTTCACCTGAGAGAAACAGAATATTATCATCTTCTATTAAGGCATCGCTGATTTCAGGAATGATTTTATCTTCACTTGTTCTGTTCGGACTATTTTATTTTCCGTGGGACAGAAACCTGATGATGGTTACGGTCATGTTTTTATTATCAGCAATTACAGTAATTCAGCTAATAATAAATGTCATCCACCTTTTTTCATCCTCACTATATCATACGCCCAGAAAACAGAATCCTCTGCGGTCGAAGTTAATTGAATTATTTTATACGCGATATTCTTTTCTATTGCTGATTTTTGTAATTCTTTCAACAGTTATCGGATACCTGTTGCATTATCAATTTGTTGCATTGGCATCAGTTAACTTTCCAAACCTATCAGGTTTTTCTAAATTTTTTGCCTTTTCGTTGGGAGTGATGTTTATTATTGGTTTCTTTTTTGAAAGGTTTCTGATACGAAAAATTCTTTACTCATACGATTCGCCGTATAGTTTGTTTTTGATGCCTATAGCTATTGGTCTTGCAGTGATTACTGCTATTCTTATTATTATTTTAGCGGGTACATCTGCCAGTTTAACCCGTTTTACTTATGTTTTTCTGATGGTTGTTATTATCCGGATTGCCTACCATACAGTATTTAATGCAATTGAGATACCTTCCTTAAGAGTTCTTTTCCGCACAATTGACATCCGGTTTCAGAGTGCAATTATACCGCGCATTGAAGGTTCGTTCCGGATGGCCGGTATGGCTTTTGCAGGGATATTATCAATAGCCTTGCTTTATTTTAACCTCGATAAGATTTTATTTCAAAATATTTTAATCCTGATACTTACTATTCTATGGCTCATAACTAGTTATCAATTGGTTAAAGCTTATCAGAACGCATTAATAAGCAGTATCAGAAAGCTTAAAGTGAATATCCGGCAGGTTGAGCAGGAACTGATTAATACTGATGAAAAAGCACACAGGCTTATTAACCATACCGATCCGCGAAAAGTAATTACTGCCTTGTCATTACTTGAGCGGATTGAACCCATGCAATTTGAAAGACATTTAATAGGGTTATTAGGTTCAAGCTCGTTTGAGATAAAGAAATACCTGCTTGAAAAAATTGATGAATACGCTGTACTTAATGCATTCCCGGTATTAAAAACCGGCACATTATTCCAAAACGGACAGAGCAAGGAAACGCAAACTCTTGTTTCAAGAATCGTGAAACGTTTTGAAACAAAGCTCAGTTTTGGCCAGAATAAAGAAGTCCTTAACAAGCTTTCAAATTCTCACAACATGGCCGACCGTATTCTTGCAGCCGAAATTGCCGGATCATCGGGTAAAATGGAATGGAATGATATAGTTATCAGCCTTTCAAGAGACATTGAACCTGAAGTAAAAAATTCGGCAATGAGAGCGATGGCTCGTTTGAACTGTGCCGAACACAGGCATATACTTATCGGTTATCTTTTTTCATCAAACTTTTACCAGCTGGCCTATGAGGCTTTGATAAAAATAGGAGATCCTGCCCTGGATCAGCTTGATCAGGTTTTTCTGCAACCCGATGCAGATAATACAGTATTATCAAGAATTATCAGAATTTATGGGAAAATTGGTAGCCCTAAGGCTACAGAATTGTTGCTGACAAAAATCGAAAACCAGAACCGTTATCTTGTTAAACAGGCCATACTTTCATTGCGTGAAACCAAGTTTCAGGCTACGCAGGGTAATATTAACCGTCTCTTAAATGCCATTATAAGGCTAATTAATATAATGGCATGGAATTTCAATGCATATCATATTATCAGTAAGTCGAAAAAATATTTGCTTCTTAAGGAAGCCCTCGAATCGGAAATAAAAGACAATTACAGTATATTATTTCATTTACTGTCGCTGGCCTATAATACTGCATCTATTAGTAATATACGGAACATGCTGGAAGCGGGGAATGATACTGATATCAGCCTGGCTATTGAAATGCTTGATCAGGTGATCAATGAAGAGATCAAACAGATTTTTTTCCCGCTTATTGAAAATCTGTCAATTAAAAGCCGTATCAGGCAACTTGAATATTTCTTTCAGGTTGAAAAAACAAATGCTGAAAGCCTGATTCATGAGATTATTATACGTGATTTTAACGCCATTTCATATTATACAAAAGCATGCGCGGTTTTCAGTATTTTAAAAGTAAAACAACCTGCCATAACCAATGAATTATTATCCATTTTATTTCACCCTGATAAATTGCTTTATGAGTCGACGGCCTATGTAATTGAACAAATAGATGGCAATTACCTTAGTTCAATTTACCCTCGCCTTAATAACTCAGTGGCATTGGATATTCAACATTCAGTTGAACAATCAGTCAAGCAAGAAATGCCTTATTTATTACTTGATAAAATCAGGTTTCTGAAACAGGTAAAATATTGCTCGGGAATAAACGAAGACGTTTTACTGGAAATATCAAGGCATCTTGATATAAATACGCTTAACAGCGGCGATCAATTGCTCATACGCAGGAATGACGTGCATTATCCGCTTATTATTATTTATGACGGGAAAGCAGAAATAAGGAATTCGGAAAACAAAGTATTTACTTTTGGAAAAAATGATATAATTTACAGCGACATTTTTTCAGTATATGAGGCATTTACTTTCAAAGCCCTTACAAATCTGAAATTTTTCAGCATCGAACAGGAAATGCTTAATATACTTGCATTTGATAGTCTCGACTTTCGGAAATTATTATTTGAATTAATTGAAGATGCATAAGATTCTGACTATATCATGAATTTTGAATATGACATATTTATCAGTTATGGTAAGACACCTGAAGATGTTGATCCGACTCAGGCCAACTGGATACAAAAGTTTTGCCATTACCTGTCAGTGTCGGTGCAACGACTGTTTAATGAAAACCCTACCATTTTGCTGCATGATGATTTACGGATGAGGCAGAATACCATAAATGAGCGTCCTGAAGAAACATTAAAAAAAACCGGTGTTTTCATTGTAGTGTTAGACCAGGCTGAATTGAAATCTCAGAATTACAGAAGCTATCTGGAATATATACATCAGATTGCCAATAATACTATTGATCAATTTACGGGTAATTCCCGAATTTTTAAAATTATGACAGGTCCCGTGCCGGAAGATTTGGAACCTGATTTTCTGAAAGCTGCGCCGTGTTATAATTTTTACGAAATTAACCGTTACAATAAGAAACCGGTAAGTTATATTCTTCAGAATGGCCATTTGCCCGACAATAAATTCTGGTCAAAACTAATTGATCTTGCTTATGATATTTATAACACCCTCAGTATGCTTAAGACCGGAGAAACCGGGAAAAATATATCAAAAAATAGCCATATTGTCTATCTGGCTGAAACAAGTTTTGATCAGCAGGAAAACCGGGATATTCTGAAACGTGAATTACGTCACATGGGTTTCAACGTAGTTCCTCAGGCTTCAATACCCAATAACAGTGAAACAGCACAGGCTGTAATTAATAATTATTTGAATCAATCAATAATGGCTATCCACATGATGGGGGCCTTTTATGGCGATTTTTTGAAAAATTCCAAGTATTCGCTTTTAGATTTTCAGGTGCGGACAGTTAAAGAGTATCTCGAATCAAAAGAAAACAAACGCAAGCCATATCAGATTATCTGGATACCAAATGATCTGAAAATAACTGACCAGCGGCAATCGTTATATCTGAAAAGAATTAAACGCGAAGAATCGCATGAAAACACGGAAATTGTTGAAGCTCCGCTTGAAGTATTTAAAACCATTGTTAATAATAAACTGAAAGAACTTACTTTTAAACCCGAAAACATTGAAAAGAACGGACATACCCTATATCTTCTTTATGAGCCACAGGAAAAACAAAAACTTCAGGAATATATAGATTTGATTAAAGAGCGCGGATTTAATATAATAGATAATATGCCGGCTCATAAGGAATACTATTCAATCACCGAACACATCAATATTCTTAAAAAATCAGATGCGGTATTAATATATAAGGGCAACAGCTCAATGGAATGGTTAAACAGTAAAATCCGTGATCTGGTTAAAGTCCCAGGTTTAGGTAAAGAAAAACCTTTTAAAGCTGTTGGCATTTTTTCACCGCAAAAAACGACTGATAAATCGTTGCTTTTTTTGAGGAATGTGACAGTAATATGGAATGAAGAATTAAACAATGCTTCCATACATCATTTTCTGGATCAGATAATAAAGAAATGACTGAAAATGTAATTCAATATATTAAGAAAAGCACATTAGCCGTAACCAATCCGTTTCCCGGATTGAGACCTTTTACGACTGAAGAAAGTCATTTGTTTTTCGGACGCAACGGGCAAAGCGAAATCGTGCTTGAATACCTGGCAAAAAATCATTTTGCTGCCGTTACAGGGGCATCAGGAAGCGGTAAATCATCGCTGATTTACTGCGGATTAATCCCTGCATTATATGGCGGTTTTATTACCAGCGCCGGTTCACGGTGGAAAATAATCGCATGCCGGCCAGGTAACAGCCCAATTGAGAACCTTGCCCATGCACTTGCAGAAAATGAAATTAAAGGCATAAACCATGAAGAATTAGCTATACAGAAACAAATTATTCTTTCTGTTTTACGAAGAAGTTCATTTGGATTAGTTGATGCCATCAGGCACATGAAAATACCATCCGGTGAAAATGTTTTATTTATTATTGACCAGTTTGAAGAACTTTTCCGTTTTAAAGAGAGCCGTAAAGACAGTACTGTTTTTAACGAAACGGAAGCCTATATCAAACTGCTTGTCAATGCTATCAGGCAGGAAGGAAATACCATTTACTTTGTATTGACGATGCGCAGTGATTTTATTGGCGAATGTTCACAATTTCAGGATTTTACAAAGCTAATTAATTCAAGTAACTTTCTTATACCTCAGATGACCAGGGATGACTTCAGGGAAGCCATTACCGGGCCTTTGGCTGTTGGCGGAGCTGAAATTGATTCTCAGCTGCTGCACCATATTCTAAATTCCATTGAAGATAAAAATGACCCTTTACCGGTATTGCAACATGCAATGATGCGCACTTGGGAATTCTGGGCAAAAAACAATGACCCTGCTGTTCCTATAAAAATGAGAGATTATGAAGCAGCAGGTAGGGTGGAAAATGCGCTGTCAATGCATGCCAACGAAGCCTTTGATGAACTTTCAGAAGAAGGTAAACGGATTTGTAAAAGTATCTTCAAATGCCTTACCGAAAAAGGCCCCGATAACAAAGGCATCAGGCATCCGGCAACAGTAAGGCACCTTGCCGAAATTACACAGGTTCCGGAATCGCAGGTCATCGAGGTTGTTGATAAATTCAGGGCAAAGGGCAGATCGTTTTTAACGCCGGTTGAAGGTACGCCTGTTGACAGCGACACGGTTATTGATATTTCGCATGAAAGTTTAATGCGTATATGGGATAAACTGAAGACATGGGTTGATGAAGAATTTTCATCAGTACAGATGTACCTCAGGTTAGCCGAAGCCGCAACGCAATTCCAGCTGGGCAAAACAGGCCTCTGGAGGCCGCCTGACCTTCATCTGGCACTTAACTGGAGAAAAACACAAAACCCCACACTCGCCTGGGCTAAAAAATACAATCCGGCTTTTGAAAAAGTCATTGTTTTTCTCGATGCCAGTGAAAAGAAATACTTACAGGAAGAGCAAAATAAGGTTAAAATTCAGCGACTCGAACTAAGCCGTACACGGAAGCTGGCATTATATATGACATCTGCTGCTGTAGTTCTCGCTTTTATGGGGCTTTTCGCCCTCACCCAGTGGCAAAGGGCTAACAAAGAAAGTAAAGAAGCACAAATTCAGCGTGATGAAGCCGAATTCAGAAAGCGTGAGTCAGATAGCCTGCGTGTTTTAGCAGAGGGTAAAGCCGACAGGGCTGAAATTGAAAAACTACTTGCTCAACTAATTGCAGATTCAGCAGAAAGGCAAAAAGCTCAGGCTATCATACAGGCACACATGCTTGAAAAAGAAAAACTAAGTGCATTAAACCAGGCAAATGAAGCTGTAAAGCAAAGCGAAGTTTTTCTTCATGAAAAAACTGAAGCCGAAAAAGCAGCTGAAAAAGCATTACAGCAAAAAACACAATCCGAGCGTGAAAAGATGCTTGCAGCGCAAAAACGAATGTTATCCGTTTCACAGGCAATGGCAACCAAAGCATTACAGCTGGAAGATAAAAATCTTATCGGTTTACTGGCTTTACAGGCCTATTCATTTAATAAAGAATATGAAGGCCAGATGAACCAGCCTGATGTTTATAACGCTTTGTACGCTGCACTGGTTGCGTTTAACGGACAAAATTACAACGGATTGAAAGGCCATGAAGGTGCTATAAGGTCAATTGCATTTGCAGGGAATTCCCATGTATTTTATACATCAGGCAGTGATGGCAGAATTTTAAGATGGGACTTATTATCAAGCACTAAATCATACCGTACTCTTATTGACAATAATTTCATTAACCGATCGCTGGCCGTCAGCAAAAACGGCCGTTGGTTAGCCTGCGGAACTACAACGGCAGGCATTCAGCTCTTTAACCTCAATCAGGCTAATACCATGCCAACATTGCTTGAAGGTCATAAAGGCTGGGTTGAAATTCTCGAATTTACAGAGGATAACAGAGGATTGTTCTCAGCAAGCACCGATAATACTATAATTTATTGGGATCTGATATCAGGAAATAACAGTACATTTTTACAGGCAGATTATAAAATCCGTAGTATGTGCCTGTCTCCCGGAGGCGTTTTTTTGGTGGTCGGAACTGACGACGGAAGAATCATCAGATATACTATAAATAATAAAGAAAAAACCGTTTTATTCCAGTCTGATGGTAACGCTATTTATGCAATGGCCTTTAATTCAAACGGAACAAAGATAGCTTTCGGCGATAAGAATGGTACATTAAGAATACTTGATATAAAAACCAATACCGTACTTAAAAGTATTCCTGCACATGCCTCAAGAATTGTCGATGTTGAATATAGTCCCGATGACAAGCAAATAGCCACAGCCAGCACTGACAAATCATTACGTTTGTGGGATGCCCACAATCCCGGTAATAAACCGGTTATCATCACCCAACATAATGATTTCGTTTTATCCGTTGCATTTAGCCCCGATGGAAAATACCTTATTTCCTCAGCCGATCAACGTGAACTGACCAAAATAAACTATATTTACATCTGGCCTGCTAATGCTGATTATATGGCAGAAATGCTTTGTTCAAAACTCGAAAGGAATTTCACTCCGCGTGAATGGGAGTTATATGTCAGTCCGGATATTGAATACCGAAAAACATGTCCTAATAGATAACACAAAGCGCATATGTTTTCTTCCGCACAAATCACTCATAAGTTAAATATAACCTTTATTATATTGCCGCTGCTTTTTTCATTTTTATTTACTCTGAAGGCACAAAAAGACTGCGTATCAACGTTGCAGGAAGCGCGTAAACTATACGACCTCGGTATGATTGATGATATTCCCAAAATGCTTGCGCCATGCATGGAAGAAGGATTTACGCGTCTGCAACGAATTGAAGCATATAAATTATTAATCCTGGTTTATTTGTTCGACGATGAACAATTTGAAGCTGAAAAAACCATGCTTGAATTTCTGAAGAAATATCCTGAATATGAGATAATGCCCAATGACCCTGTTGAATTTGTGTATCTGTTTGAATCCTTCAGAACTACCTCTGTCTTTTCTATCGGATTTTCAGCCGGATTCAATCTATCTAATCCGCGGATAATAGAGCCCTATAGCATGTATGACCTGTCAAATACCAAACTTAGTAATACTTCCGAGGCCGGATATCAGGTTGCACTTGGCATTGGCAGATATCTGAGTAAAAGGGTTTTACTAAACATCGAATTTAGTTACGCACAAAATAAGTATTCTTTTGAGGATATTCATTCAATAGTTACTGAAAATGGTAATAGTCTTACCGAATCCGCGTCATTTGAGGAACAGATAAATAAGTTTTCTTTTCCTGTCACTGCTGCATTTGAATTCAAAATTAAAAAGATGTTATATTATATCAGAACAGGCGGTTCGGCTGATTATATTGTTAATGCGTCAGGCATCCCTACGCTAAGAAGCGATGAAATATCATCACCTGGTGAGAAAACAGATTTATTGAAATACAGAAAATCATTATATTTTAATGGAATAATAGGCAGCGGGGTAAGGTATAAAATTCCAAGAGGTTATCTTTCCATAGACATGCGTTATAATATTGGAATCAACAATATTGTTAAACCTGAAATGCGTTCCTCAAATGCATACCTGATGAGCCTTTTTAAATATAAGGATGACGACTTTAGCATCAATTCATTTACTTTCTCTGTTGGATATTACTTTTCATTCTACAACCCGAAAAAACAAAAGTAAAAAAATGATCAAAAGCTTTTTTTATATTATTTTTTTTACTGTCCTGATAATCTGTTCCTGTGATAATTATGATATTACCTCATTACAATCAGATTCGTTTATAAAATATTATGATTTTAATCAACTT
>JAJUGM010000037.1 GCA_029268165.1 Bacteroidota bacterium | reverse complement strand
CTCCTGCCGGCTTTAAATGGGAAACGGATTTCACTTTTTCTTCTAACAAGGAAAAAGTGGTGGATGTTTATGGCACCGGTGTCAACGATATCAATAATAATTTATTCATTGGATATCCAATCGGTTCTTATTATGATTATAAATTTGATGGAATTTTACAGGATACACCCGAAGACTCTGCATGGATTGCAAAATATAATGCCAGTGGAGGTAATTTTGAAGTTGGAGAAATAAAAGTGGTTGATGTGGATAAAAATGATACTATTAATCCGCGTGACAGAACTGTTGTTGGCAGTAATGTGCCAAAATATACAGGTGGTATAACCAATACATTCTCATATAAGGGGTTTGAATTATCTTTCTTTGTTTATTTCAGGGTTGGACAGGGTATATATAACCGTTCTCGGGTTCCGCCGCTCGATGGCCGTTATATGGCATGGGATGTTCATTACTATAATCCACTTGATCCTGATCGCAGAAATGCAACGCACCAGCAACCCCGGGATGGCCAGATTGATTACCAGGGAGCTTTATGGTATAAAGAAGCTTCGTTTGCCAAGGTTAGGAATATTACTTTATCATATTTTTTACCGAAAACTATAATAAACAGAGCAAAGATCAGCAGTTTGCAGGTATATGTGATGGCTACTAATCCTTTTCTATTCACTAACTATGATTATATGGACCCTGAAGCACAGGGAAATTATAAAACACGGGGTTGGAACCTGAACCAGGTTGAGCCTACAGTAGGTATTGCTGGTATTAGCACCAGGAGTCTGGTTTTGGGTGTAAGAGTTGGGTTTTAAAAATATTATTTCTTAATTCAAAAACGAAATGCTATGAAAAAATATATTTATTTTTTACTGTCAACCTTAATTATAATATTAACCGCATCATGCAGTGAAAAGTTTCTTGATGAAGAACAGGTTGGCGTTTTGAAATATGACTATTACGAGTCAGAAGAGGGCATTGAAAAACTGATCAATTCCTGTTATGGTGTTCTGAGAAAGAAATATGGCGATGAATGGACTTATGCCCTCTGGAATTATGGTACTGATGAGTGGAAGAGAGGTGACCATTCCTACACAACCCATGCAATGGGAGGTTACAATGATTACACTGAAATGATAAGTCCTGTTGGTTTTGAGGTAGGATACAAACAATATCCTGAGAATATATGGGCAGCATATTATAACGGGATTGACCGTTGTAATCTGGCGGTTGAAAAAATAAAATTGGTTGAAAATGGAGTGGGTATAATGAAGGATCAGGTGGGGAAGAATACCCGTATGGCTGAAGTTCGTTTTTTAAGGGCTATGTTTTTATTTCTGCTTGTTCAGCAATGGGGGCCCATTCCTTACCATCTGGAACCCAGTTCGGGTTCGGAAACTGAATGGCCAAGAAAACCCGTATCCCAGGTATATGATGATATTATTAAAGACCTGGAATTTGCCTATGATAACTGTCCGGAACAACAACCGGAATATGGAAGAGTTACAAAAAATGCTGTACGGCATTATATTGCTAAAGTTTTATTAACAAGAGCTTCAGGTACGGATACTGATCCTTTCTTTGGCCGGGGTGGTAATAAACAGGAAGACCTTGCCCGTTCTGCTGCCATGGCCGAGGAGTGTATTAACAGCGGATACAATTCCCTTTTGCCTGATTATGCTGATGTCTGGAGAGAAGGCAATGAGATAAACCCTGAAATAGTATTTTCCACACAGTTTAACAGAGATGTAAATCTACTTGGCGGAAATTCTAATGACTATCGTAATAATACACATGTATACTGGTTAAATCAATATGATACTGAAGTTGGTATGGCCAGAAATATTGAATATGGAAGACCATTCAGGAGAATGCACATAACAGACTACACATGTGATATTTTTGACAGGCTGAACGATTCACGATTGCGCAAAAGCTTACTGGAAGTTTTTTACTCAACAAAAACAGATATGCCAACAGAAGCAAGTTATAAATGGACGGCACAGGAATTACTTTTTGCATTTACTGATGTTGCCCCCGATGGGAGCTGGGCAGTCAGGTATGGTGATACGATAAGAGTCGGGGACCCAAAATTCAGATTAGCGACTGCAAATCCAAGTAATACTGAATATGTTAATGTTGGAGATACAGCTTTGGTTTTTCTGCTCAATGATAAAAATACAACACTTACCGACAGAGAGATAGTTGGGCGTGGATATACTATTTATGCAAGGTATTACTGGGTTACTGATCCTGTGACCCGTGCACCGGTTAAGTTAATGAACCGCGATACTACTTTTACTGCCGATGACGACCGGAAAGGATTACGCATCAGAGCATGGGTTCCTGGTAAAGCACCTTCTCTGCTTAAATTCAGAGACAGAAATAAATCTGACGTAGCAACTTACCAGGGAACCAGGGATTTCTTTGATGCCCGTCTGGCAGAAACTTATCTTATTGCTGCCGAGGCCTACGGCCGCCTTGGTAATTATTCGAAAGCTGTTGAATTCATTAATGCAGTGAGAAGAAGAGCTGCTTATCACGCTGGAGAAACAAGACCTAACTTATGGTGGCTGTTTGACGGTGGTACTCAAGGTGACCTGAGTGGCAGGGAAGATGCTATGATGATTACTGAAAGTTATTGGGATAATGATGTTCCCTTAGAACATTATACTTCTCCGTCACTCACCAAAGAACGAAGATTTATTGAGTTCATGCTTAATGAAAGATGCCGCGAGTTGATGGGTGAAATGATGCGATGGGAAGACCTTGTGCGTACCGAAACATTATATCAAAGAGCTATGATGTTTAACGATGACACCAGAGCATCGGGCACTATGCGTGAATATCATAAATTAAGGCCTATACCACAATCACATATAGATGCAATTACAATTAATGGTCGGCCCCTGAATGCTCAGGAAAAACAAGCCTATCAGAATCCGGGCTATTAATTTATTCATAGAATCATAGCAGGCTTTATGGCCTGCCATGATTCATCCTTAATAAGGATAATAAACTTAATTTATTAACTTAAAAATTAACCATCATGAAAAAAAATTACTTTTTAAGCGTTTTATTTACATTATCACTTTTGGTGATTTTTGTGCAGTTAACTACAGGCCAGAAAAAAATACTCTACGTAGGTGCTGATGAAGTGCTTGGATCAAACAGGACATGCGATAAGCAAATGATTGATAGCCTGCTTGCATGGGGCTATGATACTATTTACCTGGGACATGCAACTTATGATGCAAAAGGCGCAGGTAGCGGTGTCCATACCGGTATTGACGGTGTATTTTTTGGCGAATCCTGTGGTTCAAACAGTCTTACTCCTTTTGGACCCATGGGCGATAACTTTCCGGTTCCGGCGATAGCACTTGAAGCTGCAGCTTTTGGAATTTCTGATGAAAGATGGAGCCTATTTAAGGAAGAAACAACTCCTGGTGCAGGTGATGGCGGTGGCATTATTGTGCATACAGGTGAAATTGCCGATTCTACGGACAATATGATTAAAATTACAGATAATAAGCATTATATTACTCAGATTTATGCAAAGGATTATATTCTCAAATGGTCCAATTCAACTAGTTACGCTCTTGTGCCTTATATTCAGGGAATAAAAGTTGATAATAAAATATTGGCAATTCCTGTTGCACCGGTTACCCAGCCTACTAATGGCGAAACAGTTAGTGCTATGTCGATGATTGAAAGCAGATTACCAAAGGTTAAAATTTTCTGGTTTACAAACACTCATAGCCTTCTTAACGATAGTATGGGCACAAATGAATTTTACCAGCTAATAAAAAGAGCTGATGAATATACTTACGATAATATGCCGTCGGCTATTGAAAAAAATATTACTGAACAAATTGATTTTGTTGCCTATCCCAATCCTTCAGCAGGCGATGTTCACATTCGTTTTTATGCCCCAAAACCTGCAAATGCGCAAGTAGTCCTTTATGACCTCAACGGTAAGCAAATTGATGTTCTGCTTGAGAATAAGGTAAGCATGGGATATAATTTCTTAACACTGGAAAGAAAAAAATATATAAGCGGTGTCTATTTAATAAAACTGACTTTGGGAGAAAATATCACATATACAAAGTTACTATTGCAATAAATGCGCAATCATTGAATTTTTGCAGATCAGCAATGAAAATAGTTTTAAACATTTAGTTATGAAAATTGACAACTGCCAGTATGAGGGAAACGGACAATTTATCCCCCTCATTCAGGCAGTTTGTCAACCTTTTTTGCTGGTTAATAAGTGTAATTTTAGGTAAGACCTTTTTAAAAAATTTGGAAGTCTTTAATTATTTAAAACCCTTTTTAAACTATGTCTATGAAAAAAATCTTTTTACTATTTTTCACAATGTTTCTGGTGCTGGCCCTATATGCCCAGCCCAGGAAAGTGGGGTACTTTACCCTGAATAAAGTAATGAATGAGACTGCGGCATCTGTGCAGATTGATCCTGTATTTCGCATGCTGCAGGCTGATCCGAATCTCCAGGTAACTCTTAATGTTGTAAGCGCTACTGACACTGTTGACCTGACAGGTTATGATGTTGTTGTGGTTCAGGAGTCTTTTGCGAGCTCTAATAACATTTTAAAACCCGGACAAACGTTAGCTCTTGACACCTTTATGGTACCGGTAGTATTTAACAAAAACTATGCGTTTGCTGGAGGCCGTGCTTTTGTAACCGGAACTACAGGTGGTGGCGCTGAAACCGAAGGCGTGGGCTATGTATATTTAAGAGTTGACCCGGCTAACCAGTCGAACGACCTCTTTAAAGGCGTTACATTTACCGGCGATACGGTTGCTCTTTTCAAAGTTACAACCAACGATGCCGGCGTTACGGTTAATCCAGACAGGAATAAAGCCATCAATTATGCCCGTAATGTTGGTTTACTGGATGCAATGGGTGATACACTTAAAAATACCCTGCTTGCCCTGCCTGCAAGGATTAATCCTGCACATACAGATATTACGGTTTGTTTTAATGATATTCCTGCCGGAACCAAGTTAGGGTCTGAGACACTTAAGGCAAGGATGATTACACTGGGAATGAATTTTGGCGCTATCTGCGGTGCTTATGGCTCAAACATCACCAGTGCAGGATTAACAATATGGCGTAATGCTGTTTACATGGCGGCCGGACTCACGGTTCCTGACACGCCTGTTGAATTTAATGAATGGAAGATTGGTTATTACACACTTAAAGGAAAAACAATGGATCCTTCTGCTGCATTGCCTTCAGAAGACCCTATTATTACCATGCTGAAAAACAATAATCCGCAATGGGAAGTTGATGTTAATGAAGTAGCTGCTGACTCAGTTTTTGATCTCGCATCAAAAGACTATGATCTTGTAATAGTTCAGGAGTCCTTTAATTCAACATCGCCAATTCTTATGCCCACAGGGTCACTGGCGCTTGATACTATTTCTGTACCCTTCATCTATAATAAATCATATGCATTCAGGGATGGACGTGCTTTCACGGGTGGAGCTTTAGGAAGCGGTGCTGAACAGGAAGGTAAGGGTTTTGTTTATCTCCGTGTTGACTCGGCTAATCAGACTAATCCTTTATTTAAGGGTGTCACATTTAAGGGCGATACAGTAGCCATGTTTAGAGCAACAACTAATGATGCAGGTGTTTATATTAACCCCGACCGGAACAAAGCGTTAAACTATGCAATTGATGTTGTATTGACTGATCTGTCAGGTGATACAATTAATACACTTATTGCCAAACCTGCCCGGATTAACCCAGCACACGAAAATCGTCTGACTGTTTCTGTTAATGATATTCCTGCCGGGACGACCATCGGTTCAGAAACCCTTAAAGCAAGGATGATTACCATAGGTATGAATTTTGGCGCTATATGTGCTGCAGAAGGTACCAATATGACTTCAGCCGGGCTTACCCTTTGGCGTAATGCTGTTCACAGCGCCCTGGGATTACCTGTGCCCGCTACACCTGTTGCTGCACCCATTCCTGAAATAAATGCCATTCTGGTTCATGGTCCGAATGGCGACAGCTTACAGTATGACTTCCTCACGAATAACGGAATCAATGTAACATTATTCAATTCGGCTACAAGAGGCCTTGGGCTTGTAAGTCAGGATACCATTGACATGCTCAACGCAGCTGATGTGGTTATCATTGGCAGGAGCCCTAAAAGCGATATGTTTCAGGATTCAGTTAACCGGGTAGCATGGAATAATTTGACCGCTCCGGTAATACTTAACTCGCCTTGGATAGCAAGGAATTCAAGATTAAACTGGTTTAACAGCGGCTCATGTGTCCAGAATAATGCAGCTGGAATTACTATAGCAAAAATTGCTGATGATACTGATCCCATCTTTTCATATACGCCAATAACCGATGACACTGCTGAATGGTCATATCTGGCAGATGATTATATTACTGTTACGAGCCCGTTTAATGGCGATACGGTAGCATACC
This sequence comes from Bacteroidota bacterium, assembly GCA_029268165.1. Taxonomy (GTDB): domain Bacteria; phylum Bacteroidota; class Bacteroidia; order Bacteroidales; family UBA10428; genus UBA5072. Next base: position 7,482 of record JAJUGM010000037.1, on the reverse strand, counting down.
GCAGTGATCAGCCTTTGATTGTGCGGTTTATGGTTGATTCTGCATTCTATCCGGGTGCCAAAGATACAGTAGTTGCACCAAGGACATACTTCGGATTTGGTAATGACTATGCCGGACCTATAAACTACTTCCCGTTGACAGATGGCGCACAGGCTGCTTACCTGTCTGAAATCATGAGAATAACCGGCAACCCGCCCATGGAACCACTTTATTATATTTCAGCTGATGCTTCTATTGCAGATATTGATGTACAGCCGGTTGATATTCAGCCTGCCTTTGATCCTGCAACACTGAATTATGATGTTTTATTAGAACAAGGACCCGATTTTGACACGATTATTGTAACTGTTCGTGCAGGAAGTAACAGGGCAAAAGTTTACGGTGCAGGCACTTATTCAATTACCAGGGATACAGTTATTAAGGTATATGCTATTGCCCAGAATACCAGAAAGGGTAATACTTATACTATTAATGTAGCTATTCAACAACCTGGATTTAAAGACATTGATGCCTCCGGTATATCATTGTTCCCCAATCCTGCTGCTGATTATATTACTATTGACGGAATTCAGGCAAATTCTTCAATTAAAATATTCAACACAGTCGGACAGGTTGTTTATAGCGGGCAATCGAAAGGAACACGAGAAAGTATCAATATAGGTACATTAAGAAATGGTATGTACCTGTTGCAGTTTGAAATGAAAGATAAAGTAGTTAAGTATAAATTTATCAAGAATTAATTGAGTAATTTATTTTTTTAAATGTTTCAAAAGCCTTTCAATTGAAAGGCTTTTGAAACATTTGATATCGCTCTTTTTTTAAATTAAAATTTTTTTAGGAGACCATGACAAAACATATTCACCCCAGATTTCTATTTATTGTTGTTCTGTCTGCTCTTGGTTTGATAAATTTAATTGGCCAACATCAGATTGAGAACCTCGATCGTGGGCTGGTAGCTGTTAAAACAGGTGGAACTAATGTATTTCTCAGCTGGAGGCTGTTGTCCACTGACCCGGATTCAATTGGTTTTAATATTTACAGAAATAATACAAAACTGAATGATACGGTGATAGCTGTAACTAATTTTACTGATCCAAACGGCTCAGTTGATTCGTTATACCATATTAAAACCGTTCTGGGAGGTATAGAACAGGAGTCTTCGGATACTGTCAGGCCATGGAACCAGAATTATCTTTCGGTGCCTCTTCAGATTCCTGCCGGCGGAACAACCCCCGACGGAGTATCATATACTTATAATGCCAATGATTGCAGTACAGGCGACCTTGACGGTGACGGTGAATATGAAATCATACTGAAATGGGATCCTTCTAATTCAAAAGACAATTCTCAATCGGGCTATACCGGTAATGTTTACCTTGATGCATACAAACTCAATGGAACACGCTTATGGCGTATTGACCTGGGTATTAATATTAGAGCAGGAGCGCATTATACACAGTTTATGGTTTATGACCTTGATGGTGATGGCAAAGCTGAAATTGCCTGTAAAACAGCCCCGGGTACCAGAGACGGGCTGGGCAACTACCTGAGTATAGGCCCGGCAGCCTCTGATAATGATGCGGCTGATTATCGCAATTCATCAGGCTATATATTATCAGGGCCTGAGTACTTTACCATTTTTGACGGAGAAACCGGAGCCGAACTGGTTACAGATGATTACGACCCGCCTCGCGGAACTGTTAGCTCATGGGGCGATGATTATGGCAACAGGGTCGACCGCTTTCTTGCCTGTATTGCATATCTCGACGGGATACGGCCAAGTGTGGTCATGTGCCGTGGATATTATACAAGAACCGTGCTTGTAGCATGGGACTGGCGTGAAAGCAAACTAACCAAAAGATGGGTTTTTGATTCAAACAACGGGTATCCTACTTATACAGGACAGGGTAACCATAATATAAGTGTAGCTGATGTAGATGGTGATGGCATGGACGAAATTGTGTATGGCTCTATGGCGGTTGACCATGACGGTAAAGGTTTGTGGAACTCAAGGCTGGGGCATGGCGATGCTATGCATCTTACTGATATCGACCCTGACAGGCCTGGCCTTGAAGTCTGGGGTATTCACGAAGGAGCTAATACACCTGGCTCGGCTTTACTCGATGCACGTACGGGTGAAGTAATCTGGCAAACTCCCAATGCCGACGTTGGGAGAGGCGTTGCTGCCGACCTTATTGAAGCCCAGATTGGATTGGAATGCTGGGGTGGTACCGACGGCCTGCGCAACGCAAAGAACAAAAAGGTAGGTTATACACCCAGCTCGGCTAATCATGTCATCTGGTGGGACGGCGATTTAACCCGTGAATTACTTAACGATAATTATATTGAAAAATACGGTGGTTCCATCATTTTTTCTGCTACAGGTTGTGCTTCTAATAACGGGACCAAGGCAAATCCCGGATTACAGGCTGATATACTGGGCGACTGGCGCGAAGAGGTAATTTTCCGCACCACCAATAACGAAGCATTAAGGGTTTATACTTCAACGTATTCAACACCATACCGGATAGTCACTTTAATGCATGACCATGTTTACAGGCTTGGAATTGCCTGGCAAAATGTTGCCTATAACCAGCCTCCTCATACAGGCTTTTTTATGAGCGCTGACATGTTTCTGCCCGATAGCCTGAAACCACCTGTAGCACCATGGAATTTGCAGGCCATTTCCTTAAATGATACAGTGAAATTATCGTGGGACAATAACACTGAAACCGATCTTGCCGGTTATAATATTTATCGCTCAAGAACCGAAGAAGGAGGTTATGTGAAACTGAATGATACCCTGCTGATAGATAATTTCTATGTTGATACAGCAGTTGACAATGATACAACTTATTATTATGCCATAACAGCCGTTGATACCCTGAATAATGAATCGAGGTATTCTAATGTAGTGAAGGCTATACCTACCATACGGCCTGATTACCCTTCCAACATTTATGCAAGGAATGATGATGCCAAAATTAAACTTTTCTGGGATCCTGTTATTACAGGAAACATTTCAGGCTATAATGTTTACCGCTCAGCAACTTCCGGAGGCAACTATGTCAAGCTTAACACAAATCTCATTACCGGCAACAGTTTTGTTAATGCTCCCGTGGCCAATAATCAAACCTATTATTATGTAGTGACTTCAGTTGATGATAGATCCATAGAATCCTTTTATTCTGACGAGGTTGCAGCAGCTGCCGGACCCATAACTTACCTTCAGGAAGATGAAGGTATAATTTCAGGTGGCTCAATCGACAATAACAATCCTGGTTTCAACGGAAAAGGATTTTATAATTTTGCAGAAACCAGTTATATTGAATTTACCAATATAGGCGGTAACAACGGAGGGAATTATATGCTTGTTTACCGCTATGCACTTGGGAATAATCCACGTACAGGAGCACTTGTTGTGAACGGCGCATCACAAAACCTTACCATGAAAAATACCGGTGCATTTACAACCTATATCTATGACAGTGTACTGATAACGCTAAACAGCGATTTTACAAATACAATCCGGTTTGCTTCAACAGGCAGTGATTTCGGGAACCTTGATGAAATTATCGTTAAACCTACTTCTATGTCAGGAATTTATGATAATGTGCAACCTGAACTGGCAAGATTAGCCGGTAATTTCCCAAATCCTTTCAATGAGGGGACAAATATTAAATATTATGTTAGTGAACCATCATTAATAAACATTCAGATTATAAATATATGGGGGCAACAGGTCAGAACTCTTGTTAATACTTATCATACACCTGGCGTTAATATTATTTACTGGGATGCAACTGATGACACAGGTAATAAAGTATCTGATGGTATTTATTTCTGCAGATTTACTATCAATAACAAACCCGTTGACATCAAAAAACTTATATTAATCAGAAATTGATTTTGTATTAATACATAAAATTTATTAAGTAACAGGTTTTCAGTGAAATAAAGTTTACTGTAAAGGGAACTGTTATTTATAAAATACGTAAAAATATTAATATCCTTATTATTTTTCAAAACCAGTTTTTATATTATTTCACTACAAATGATTGCTATACAGAAAGTCAGTGTTTTTACTTTTAAGGTAAAGGGTTTGAAATATTTTGCATGTTTCTTATTCATTGTGTTTTTATCAGGAATAACAGTTACTTTAAATGCAGGTACATTGAGCCAGCCGGTGTTTGACACTAATTATGTTTATATATCCGAAATTATGGCTGCCAATTCATCTTCCTTGCCTGATGAGGATGGTGATTATTCCGACTGGGTTGAGATTTTTAATCCCACTTCAGAAACAATCAACCTGAACTTATGGTTTTTAACTGATAATCTGAATAATTTACTCAAATGGCAGTTCCCTGATGTGGAGTTATTGCCGGGTGCTTATCTGATAGTTTTTATTTCAGGTAAAGATAGAAGAAATCCCGGAGCAAACCTGCATGCCAATTTCAAACTGAGTGCTGATGGTGAAGACTTGGCCTTAATAGGGCCTGATGGTGCAAATATAGTATTTTCTTTTCCTGCTTTTCCTGCGCAATACACTGATATATCCTATGGTATTATTGCAGGAGCGTACAGGTATCTTCGCAATCCTTCGCCCGGAATGCCTAATGTTGAAGGTGAATACATACCTGCGCCGGAGTTCAGTGTTAAGAGGGGGGTATATGAAAACCCGTTTGTTGTGGAATTATCTTCTGCAATTGATGAAAGTGTTATCAGATATACTCTTGATGGTAGTATACCGTCGCTGTTTAACGGAAGAACCTATACTTCGCCTGTCAGCATATCAAAAACAACACCGCTAAGGGCCATTGTCTATAAAGGCTCTGACAGCAGTGCAGTTATTACGCATACTTATTTCTTTCTTGATGATGTTATTCATCAGCCAGATAATCCCGAGGGTTACCCTGCACAGTGGGGCCCATATAAAACATTGCCAGGAAAAGCTGTTGCTGATTATGGTATGGATCCCGAAGTGTGTGATGATCCGCTGTATGCTGATTCCTTGAAGAAAGCCTTTTTATCCATTCCAATCATTTCTGTTGTTTCTGATAAGAATAACTTCTTTCTCGATTCAATAGACGATGAAGTTGGCGGCATCTATATATATACCGGCATGGATGGCGTGGAAATCGGAAGAGACTGGGAAAGACCCGTTTCGGCTGAATATATTATTGACGGAAAAGCCGACAACGGATTTCAGGTTAATTGCGGAATTCGCATACAAGGAGGTGAGGGAAGGGTTCCAGAAAAATCTCCCAAGCATTCCTTTAGGTTAGTTTTCAGAAGCCAGTACGGCCCTTCGAAACTTAACTATAAATTTTTTACTAATGAATCGGCAACTGATGAATTTAATACACTCATCTTAAGGGCAGGCTTTTGTAATACATGGCATCACTGGGACGGGTCACAGCGAAATATTGCCCAGTATATCAGAGACCCGTGGACCAAAGATACTCAACTTGAAATGATGGGTGTCGGCTCAAATAATAAATATGTACATCTTTTTCTGAACGGTTTATACTGGGGACTATACAGCGTTTCCGAACGGCTTGATGAAGAATTTATGGAAACCTATCTGGGAGGCCGTGAAGAAGATTATGATGTCATAAAGGATTATACAGAAATTGTATCAGGCACTCTCGACAACTGGAACGCCATGATGACGATGGCCAATAAGGGTCTGGCCGATAATGCTTCTTATTTTAAAATTCAGGGCAAAAATCCTGACGGAACTAATAATACGGATTACCCTGAATATCTTGATGTTGAAAACCTGATCGACTATATGCTGATAAACATATATGGTGGCAATGACGACTGGGATCATCATAACTGGGTGGCTGCCAGAAACAGGACTTCCCCGGGAAAGGGCTTTCAGTTCTTTTGTTGGGATGCCGAACATGTGTTAAAAAATATAAATGCTTCCGTTGTCAATGAAAATAATGATAATTGTCCCAGCAGGTTATATACCAAACTGAGGGAGAATGAAGAATTTAAAATGCTTTTTACTGACCATGTTTATCGTCATTTGTTTAATGATGGCGCTCTTACTCCGGTGAGAACTTCTGAAAGGTATATCAAAAGGGCAGAGCAGATAAAACTGGCATTGATATGCGAATCGGCAAGATGGGGAGATTACCGGCGCGATGTTCATGCATGGAGATATCCTCCTTATGAACTATATACTCCATACGATCAATGGATTGATGAATACAACCGGTTAATAACCCAATATTTCCCCAACCGAACACAGGTCGTACTGAACCAGTTAATTGCCGAAGGGTTGTATTCCAATTTAGCACCACCTGTATTTAGCCATTATGGAGGTTATGTCAAACCTGACTTTGAATTAATCATGAGTGCACCTGCAGGTACAATATATTATACAACCAACGGAAGTGATCCGCGTTTGATCGGTGGCAGCGTTGCCCCTGATGCTTCTGAATATGATGCAGAACCTGTAATCATTACTGACACAATGATTGTAAAAGCAAGAACAAAGGATGGCAATATCTGGTCGCCACTTGTGCAGGCAACATTCTACGGATCAACATCAGTTAACATAGATAATACATTCACTGATGTTATTAACCTGAATCACGGTTGTTATCCAAATCCGTTTAAAACGTCGGTTGTCATTTATTATACTTTGCCCCAGGCAGGGCATGTTAATGTTTCTGTATATTCAACTGACGGCAGGCTGATTGATGTATTATTTTCAGGATATCAGCCCGGCGGCAGGCAGTCATTGATTTGGAATCCAACTAATACTGACCGTGGCATTTATTTCTATATTATCCGGTTTGGTAATCAGAAATCAACAGGAAAACTGGTTTTTTTAAACCCGGATTAGTCATTAGTAAGCTTTACTCCTGATGACAAATCTCCTCTAAGAATGCATTAAATTTTTATTCGCATGGATGTATTTTATTATTCAACGTACTTGGGATTATTTACAGGGTTTTTTATAAAAAGGCAGTAAGTAAATTTCGCGCTTCAATCCAAATGAAAAACCTCGATCAGGGGTATGGTAACCGGAGAATTATCAGGATTGGTTTCCATAATGTCAGCCATATAAGCCCACCATTTTTTAACCACCGGATTACTGCCAAGGTCTTGTGATGATTGCTGCCCTGATTGTTTCTGAACAGCAAAGAGGATATTCGTTTCTTCATCAAGGAATATCGAATAATCGCTTACACCTGTCGATTTTATTAATTCGGCAAGTTCAGGCCATATAGCATCGTGCCTTTTTTTGTATTCATCCTTGAAGCCGGGTTTCAGATTCATTTTAAATGCAAAGCGTTTCATATATTTAAAAATTAAGATTATTTCATTTTATATACTTCACTCCCTGCCAGGAGGAAACATCCCAGCCCGTAATCTTCGAAATCGGGTACATGATCATAAGTAACCGGTTGACCGTCTTTAGGTTCCTTTCCTGTACCCTGAACATAGCCCAGAAACCCG
>JAJUGM010000036.1 GCA_029268165.1 Bacteroidota bacterium | reverse complement strand
GATTATGCGCAGCCTTTGGCACTTTGTTACCTCCGGTTATTTTGGGTGAGAACCTGTTTAATACACGTGAAGGCATCCTGATAATTATTGGTGTAACTATTTGCATACTGGGAATTTTAATCATAGGCTATGCAGGCGCCTTAAAAAACAAAGGACTTGGCCCCGAAGAAAAAAAAGCTGCTATAAAAGAATTTGCCTTAAAAAAAGGGATACTCATTGCAATTTTATCAGGGGTTATGAGTGCCTGTTTCAATTTTGGATTTCAGGCAGGTAAACCTATAGAAGAAGCTGCTCTGGCACATGGCGTTGACCCGCTGTTTCAGAAAAATCCATCTCTGATTTTTATTCTCCTGGGCGGTTTTATAACCAATTTCATTTATTGCATGTTTCTGAATATAAAGAATAAAACATTCAGCGATTACAGCAAGGTTTCTATGCCTGTTTTATTGAACAACCTGTCTTTTTGCACACTGGCAGGAATATTATGGTTTCTTCAGTTTCAATTCTTCGGAATGGGCTCGAGCAAACTGCCCGCTGATATGGCCATTTTCGGATGGAGCATACTGATGGCTTTAAATATATCAATAAGCAATATATGGGGCATATTGCTAAAAGAATGGAAAGGCTGTAATACTAAAACACTAATCGTATTATGGTCAGGCATAATCATATTAATTCTGTCAACTTTTATTGTAAATCTGAAATAACATGAATATTATGGCAAAAAAAGAATTAGTCGAAAAGGCCTATCAGTCAGCCAAAGAAAGTTATAAATCTATTGGCATTGATACAGATGCAGCTATTGAAAAAATGAAGGATGTTACCATCAGTCTGCATTGTTGGCAGGCTGATGATGTTGGCGGGTTTGAAACACCTGATGCCGAACTTGGTGGGGGAGGCATACAGGTTACGGGAAATTATCCGGGCAAAGCCCGTACAATTGCACAACTGCGTCAGGATATTGAAAAAGTAAAAAGCCTGGTACCCGGTAAGCTCAGGTTAAACCTTCATGCTATTTATGGCGATTTCCGGAATGAAAGAGTTGACCGGGACCAGATTGAAGTGAAACATTTTCAGGGTTGGATAGACTGGGCTAAGCAGAATGGTATGGGTCTTGACTTCAATCCGACGTGCTTTTCTCATCCATACGCTGATGAAGGCTTCACGCTATCAAGTAAAAACGAAAAATACCGGAAGTTCTGGATTGAACATGTAAAAAGATGTCGTAAAATAGCTGCTGAAATGGGCAGGCAGCTTAATAACCCTGTTGTCAACAATATCTGGATTCCCGATGGTTCAAAGGATACACCGGTTGACCGCTATACACACCGTACAATCCTTAAAAAATCACTTGATGAAATATTTGCTGAACAATACCCAAAACAATACCTTAAAGATTCGGTTGAAAGCAAATTGTTCGGAATCGGATCAGAATCCATGGTGGTTGGCTCACACGAGTTTTATCTTGGTTATGCCATTCAAAATAAAAAGCTTATTTGCCTTGATAACGGGCATTTTCATCCTACCGAACAAGTTGGCGACAAAATTTCATCCATACTTCAGTTTGTTGATGAATTACTCCTGCATATTACAAGGGGAGTAAGATGGGACAGCGATCATGTGGTAATATTTAATGATGAAATTCAGCTTATTGCTCAGGAAATAGTGAGGGCTAAAGCGCTGAAGCGTGTAAATATAGGCCTTGATTATTTCGATGCAAGCCTTAACCGCATCGGAGCTTATGTTACAGGCACACGTGCAGCCCAGCTTGCTTTTCTCTTTGCTTTACTTGAGACAACTGAGCAACTGAAAGCCTACGAAGAAGCCGGGAAAAACTTTGAACGCCTTGCTCTGCTTGAAATCATGAAAACAAAACCGTTTGGCGCTGTATATGATTTTTATTGCCTGATGAATAATGTACCGGTAGCTGAAGATTATATTGAGGAAATAAAACTGTATGAAAAAAACGTATTATTAAAAAGATAATATTCAATAACATGACTCATGTTATCGCCATTTTTGACATTGGTAAAACCAATAAAAAACTGTTAATTTTTGATAACAGGTTAAACCTGATTTATCAGGAAGAAACAATGATTCCTGAAGTTAAGGATGATGATGGTTTTGCCTGTGATAATATCGTTGCTGTTGAAGAATGGATAAAAAAAACACTTACTGATCTTATTCATAACAAAGAATTTTCTTTAAAAGGACTGAACTTCACTACATACGGTGCTTCACTGGTATATCTGGACAAGGCAGGTAATCGCCTGACGCCTGTATATAATTATTTGAAACCCATGCCTGGCAGCGTGTTATCGGGCTTTTACGAATGTTACGGAGGAATAAATGAATTTTGCAGAAAAACAGCATCACCTGCACTGGGCATGCTCAACTCAGGCCTGCAGATACTTTGGTTAAAAAAAACCAAACCGCAGGTTTTTGAAAAAGTAAGTACTATACTCCATTTCCCGCAGTACCTCAGCTACTTGTTTACCAGGCAGATATCATCGGAATACACTTCTATCGGATGCCATACCGCCATGTGGGATTTTGACAGGATGAAATATCATGAATGGCTTGAAAAAGAGGATATCAGACTGCCTGCACCTGTACCTAATGATACTGTTTATCATGCTTCTGTTAACGGGAATATCATAACAGCAGGCATTGGCATACATGACAGTTCCTCCTCACTGGTGCCTTACTTAACGACTATAAATGAACCCTTTATTCTTATATCGACCGGCACATGGTGTATTTTAATGAATCCATTCAACAGCGAGCCATTAACACTCGAGCAGCTTAAAAACGATTCCCTGTGTTACCTGAGTGCACAGCAAAAACAGGTTAAATCATCAAGACTTTTTATGGGACATATTCATGATATTAATGCAGCCCGAATTGCTGAACATTTCAATATCGGCAAAGACTTTTACAAAGAGATTGTTTTAAATGAAAACCTGCTTGCCCTAATAATACGTGACAAGAGAAAAATCTTTTTCCGTCATAGCATGCCTGAAAATTATTTAGATAATACAGTTGACCTGAAACAATTTAAATCCTTCAATGAAGCATATCATCAGCTGGTTTTGGATTTAACCACATTGGCTTTAAATTCACTTCAGTTAATTCTTCCGGCAAATGATAATACTAAATCGGTATTTGTTTCAGGCGGATTTTGCCGTAATGAAATTTTCACCCGGCTGTTAGCTTCACTTATATCTGATAAGAAAGTTTTTTCCACCGAAATTGATAATTCCACTGCACTCGGAGCAGCTATGGTGATATGGGAAGAGGTGTTTCACAGGCCTTGCCCTTTAGTTAATTTAGGATTGAGAGAAATCAAACCGATTAGTGGCTTTTAAAATGAAAACCAAAACAACAGGATTTGTAATATTTTTTGTATGTCTTGCGATTCAATATTCCTTTAGTCAGCCTGAACTAAAACAGGTTATGTATTTGTCAGGCACTGACAATGAAAATACCAAAACATGGAAATTTTATTGTACTGAAGGAAGAAAAAGCGGAAAGTGGACAACCATTGAAGTGCCCTCATGCTGGGAACAGCAGGGATTCGGTTTTTACAATTACGGAAGGGATTATCATACTTACGGAAAAAAATTTCAATTTGCCGATGAAAAGGGAATATACCGCTATTCCTTCAGCTTACCTTCTCATTGGAAAAACAGAGAAATATACCTGGTTTTTGAAGGCGTAATGACCGATGCAGAGGTACTGATTAATGGCGTACACGCAGGCGAAATACATCAGGGTGCCTTTTATCGTTTCGAATATAATATTACACGTCTTGTGAAACCTTCAGATAACAATCTGCTGGAAGTAAGAGTCAGTAAAATGTCAGCCAATGAATCCGTAAACCGGGCAGAACGTTATGCCGATTACTGGATTTTCGGCGGAATATTCAGGCCTGTTTATCTCGAGTCTTTTCCGAAAGAGCATATTCACCGAACAGCCATTGCTGCAGATGCTGCAGGTAATTTTATTATTGATGCGTTTCCTGAAAACCTGACATCAGACAGAACGATTAAAATAACCATATTTGACGCCAATGATAAAATTGTCACTACTGCTTCAACATCAGCGAAAGCAGGTGACTCATTGGTAAGAATTACGGCAAAAGTCAATAATCCGTTACTATGGACAGCTGAAACACCCAATCTCTATTATGTTCTGGTTGAACTGACAGCTAAAAAAGCCGTTTTATACAAAACCCGTGAAAGATTTGGATTCCGGACCATAGAAGTGCGTCCGGGTGATGGTATTTATCTTAACGGCGTGAAGATTAAAATGAAAGGCATTAACAGGCATTGCATCTGGCCTGAAACCGGTCGCACATTAAATTATAGCATTAATCTTATGGATGTAAAGCTCGTGCGCGAAATGAACATGAATGCCGTAAGATGTTCACATTATCCGCCCGATGTTGATTTTCTCAACCTATGCGATTCGCTGGGTTTGTACGTTCTTGATGAACTTGCCGGATGGCAGAATGCTTACGATACTGCTATTGGAGAAAAACTGGTAAAAGAAATGGTTATTCGCGACGTTAACCACCCTTCGGTCATTTTCTGGAGTAATGGTAACGAAGGAGGGACAAATAAGGCCCTTGATGATGATTTCGGAAAATATGACCCGTCAGGGCGTCCTGTTATACATGCTCACCACAGGCCAGGCAATGCTTTTAATCACATCGACTGTAACCATTATGAAAATTATAATAGCTGCATCAATATCCTTAAAGATTCTCTGATATACATGCCTACAGAATTTCTTCATTGTCAGGAAGATGGTGGTGGAGGCGCAGGATTATATGATTTCTGGAACCTGATGGTCAATGAAAAACGCTCAGCTGGAGGATTCCTATGGGCGCTTCTCGATGAAGGCATTGTGCGCACTGATATGAACAGCACAATTGATGTTAACCGTATTAACGCTAATGACGGCGTCGTTGGCCCTCATCGCCAGAAAGAAGGCAGCTATTATGCCATAAAAGAAATTTTCTCTCCTGTCCGCATTAATCTCGAATCTCTCCCTGAAGACTTTGATGGCATGATTGAAGTGGAAAACCAATATAATTTTACCAGCCTGAATCAATGCCGGTTTCAGCTAAAACTGGCCGATTTCACCCAGCCATGGGAAAAACTGAATGGATATGTAATTAAATTTGAAAATACTTCTAAAGGTCCCGGAATTACGCCGGGCATGAAAGGAAAATTAAAACTTGAATTGCCTGTTGAGTGGAAGGAACACGACGTTTTATTTTTAACAGTATATGCTCCCAATGGAGAGGAAATATACACATGGAGCTGGAAAATCAGGAAAAACAAAAGCTATATTGACAAATTTACCTCATTACCAGGTACAAATAAAACAGAAGCCTTTGTCAGTGATACAACCATTATTTTAAGCACATCGGGCATTTCAGTAACTATTGATAAAAATACAGGAAAACTGATAAAAGTTAACAATCGTTTTGGAAACGCTCTGTTATTTGGTAACGGACCATTACTATGTTATGGTACAGCAAACTTAAAAGAAATAAGGCATTATCCTGAAAACGACAATTATATTATTGAATCGTTGTTTGAAGGCAATCTGGAATATACACGATGGAAAATGCACAGCAACGGATGGTTGAGTCTCGAATACAAATATACGCTTCAGGGTGAGGTTCCTTATGCAGGTATAAGTTTTGACTATCCCGAATCAAATATTATTGGCGCCAGGTGGCTGGGGAAAGGCCCTGTCAGAGTATGGAAAAACCGACAGCATGGTGTTAGTTATAATGTCTGGGAATCTATATACAACAATACACATACAGGGCAGGAGCCATGGAACTATCCCGAATTTAAGGGCTATTTTGCAGATATTTGCTGGATGGAGATAAACACAACCGAAGGTAAATTTTTAATTGCCAGTGAACAAGAAAACCTGTTCGTCAGGTTATTTGATTTTTATGCGCTTTCAGGCATTAAACCACATCCTGAGTTGCCTCCCGGAGACATTTCTTTTCTTGATTGTATTCCGCCAACAGGTACAAAAATGGCCACCCGTATTGATGCCGACGCCTCAGTACTTGGACCCGAAAGCAAAATGAATGTGTTGACTAAACCTGTTAAACGCACAATATACTTTTATTTCGGACTTTTAACTCAATAGGGTATGAATAAACTGTTGCTTTTCATAATATTATTTTTCCTGCAGTTCAGCCAGGGTTATGCATATAATAGCACCAATAATATAAAGCGTAACGGTAATATAATAGAAATTTCCTCAGGCAATCAGCAATACAGAATAGAGCTGTGTACTTCCTCCATGTTCAGGTTAAGGCTTGCAAAAAACAATGAATTTGAAATGGATGAACCATGGATGGTTGTGAATTACAAATGGGATTTGTTATCTTATATATTAACACAAAAAAAGAACGAATTTATAATTAAAACCAATGACCTGATTATTGAAGGTACCCTGATGCCATTTAAATTAAAAGTATACAATAAACAAAATCAACTCATTAATGCCGATGCTAAAGTTGAAAATGCTATTGGCTATAAAGGAGATACAGCTTATTGCTATAAGCAATTGTTTGCAGATGAGCACTTTTTTGGCTTTGGTGAGCGAATGGATTTTATTGATCAAAGAGGTAAAATGATTGAATTACATGTTGGCAGAGGCATTGGTTCTGATCATATTGAAGGTGCATATAACATACTCAAGGCCAACTATTCGCCTGTTCCTTTTATGATGAGTACCCGCGGTTACGGGATATTTTTCCATAATGCCTATAAATCGGTGTGGGATATGGGTTATTCAAATGCCGGATTATACTCTTTCAGAGCCACGGGTGGAGAAATAGACTATTACTTCATTTACGGGCCGGCTTTTACTTCAATTATTGAACAATACACCCGGCTGACAGGTAGAACTCCCCTGATGCCAAGATATGCTTTAGGCCTGCATGTTGGCACATATAGTGGAGGTACCTGGGGGCATGAAGAGCTCACCTCACAATACTATGTGATACAGCTTGCCAGAAAACTCAGAGAACTTGGAATACCGGCAGATATACTGCACCTTGATTCAACATGGAGAATATTCGGCAAAAAAAGCGGGAAAGGCGGTACTACATTTGAATGGAGACAACCCGGATTTTTTAATCCCAAAGCAATGTTCGACACCCTTTATGATTTAAATTATCAGATGGTAGGGCTTCATATACGCCCCAGGCTTGATAATGGTGAAAAAAACAATTACCTCGACATGGCACAGCAGGCCGGGATTACATACCCCGAAAATGATAACCCCGGCGACTTTCCCGATTTCTTTAACCAGACCTCGGTTGACTGGTGGTGGAAAAACTGTCTGCTTCCTCTTGCACAGACAGGCTGCAGGTTCGTTAAAACTGATGAAGGAAGTGCTTTTGGTCATTTGGGAAATGAAGTAAACCGGACCGGGCCGACCGGAAAAGAAATTGAAAAACTCCATAATTTATTTCCCATCGCTTATGCTAAAGCACCTTTTGAGCATTTTATGATTTTTAACGAATCACGTGGCATGAACCATACCCGTGAAGGCTTTGCAGGCATACAGCGTTATCCGTTTATTTTTGCAGGTGACTGGCCTTCGGAATGGCAGTATTTTCATCCTGTTATCAGAGGTGGAATCAATTGCGGACTGTCAGGAATAGGTGCATGGACCCATTGTATGGGTGGCTTTGAGCACGTTGCTGACCCTGAACTCTATATAAGGTGGTGCCAGTTTGGCATGTTCAGCCCCATCGCACTTCTCTTCGGAATGGAACACCCTAATTATAAAGAGCCATGGAATTACGGCGATAAAGCTTTGTCAATATTCAGAGAATATACCCAGCTAAGATATAAAATGGTTCCTTATATTTATTCTTCATATTATAATATGTACAAAACAGGTCTGCCCATCATGCGGGCACTTGTTTTACATCATACTGATGATCAGAATACATATAATATTGACGACCAGTATTATTTCGGCGATAATCTTATTATATGCCCGGTAACCGTTAAAAATGCCGTTAGCCGTATCGTATATTTGCCCGAAGGAAACTGGTATGATTACTGGACTGGTAAAAAATACGCAGGAAAACAGTTTATTCTGGTTAAAACCCCGATTGAAAAGTTGCCTGTATTTGCAAAAGCTGGCGCAATCATTCCCATGCAGTCCGTTTCAGCATACATAGGTAAAAACCTGCCCGACACTTTGCATGTTGAAATATTTCCGTTTCAACATTCGTCTTTCGAATTATACGAGGATGACGGCGTGAGCCTTGATTATCAGAAAGGTATCTTTTCGGTCACAAAAATTGAATGCACTGAGAACGAAAAGAATATCACCATTACCTTTCATCCGGCTTCTGGCCCTTTTAAAACAATACACAACAACTATCAAATTGAAATTCATCTAGATGCTAAACCCAAAAGCCTTTATGCCCAATATCACGACCATCAGGAATCATTACGGGAAGTTAATGCTGAATCAGGTAAAAACGGATGGAGATTTGACGCCGACAGTCGTTTATTGATAATTTCCAGTATGCCTGATCAATCTGAAGGATTTTCGGTTACAATTACTAAATAATAAAAATTCTAATTCATAGAAAAATGAATAGGTATAAAATTTCTTTTGCCATGAAAAAGCTTCCACTGATTGCATTATTGTGTCTGACTTCTGCTCTTTCTTATGCCAGAATTGAGCTTCCGGCAATTATCTCACCAAATATGATTCTACAACAAAACACAACTATAAAATTATGGGGGAAATCAACACTTTCAGGCGATGTGTTAATTCAATGCAACTGGGAAAAGGATACACATACTGTTGTGTGCAATAATGACGGTAAATGGAATGTCAGTATTAAAACACCTGCTGCAGGTGGGCCTTACAAGATTACCATCAGTGATAAAGATGATAAAATTGAAATTAATCAGGTGATGATAGGCGAAGTATGGTTTTGCTCGGGACAATCGAATATGGAATTTCCTATGGGAACGTCGGATATTTACTGGCACACCGGAGTATTAAATTATGAAACAGAAATAAAGGAAGCAACCTATCCTGACATACGGTTATTCACAGTAAAAAAACAAACAGCAGAAAAACCTGTTGATACCTGCAGAGGTGCATGGGTAACATGCACTCCCGAATCGGTGAGCTCCTTTTCGGCAGTAGCTTATTATTTTGGTCGTAGGCTATATCAACAGCTTAAAGTCCCGATAGGATTAATAAATTCCTCCTGGGGTGGAACGCCTGCTGAATCATGGACACGCAGGGAAATCCTTGAAAACGATACAGCCTATAAATGCATTTTTGATAATTACCAGCATTTGCTGGATGCTTACCCCGAAGCATATAATAAATACCTGGTAGAACTTGAAAAATGGAAAAGAGATGTTGAACAGGGTATCATTACCGGAACTGATGCCAAAAGGCCTCCCCGTGAACCCATAGGCCCGCTGCATCATAAAACACCTTCTGTTTTATATAACGGAATGGTGGCTCCAATAATACCATATACTATAAAGGGAGTCATCTGGTACCAGGGCGAATCAAATGCAAACAATCCCTCGTTATATGCCAGGCTTTTTCCCGACATGATAAAAAACTGGCGTGACGACTGGCAACAGGGTAATTTTCCTTTTTACTTTGTGCAAATTGCCGCACATAGTAATCAGAATCCTTTAATCAGGGAAGCTCAGCTGAAAACCATGAAAAGTGTTCCCAACACAGGCATGGTTGTTACGCTTGACGTAGGCGATTCGCTGGATATTCACCCCCGTGATAAAAAAACAGTTGGCGAAAGACTGGCTCTCTGGGCCTTGTCACAAACATATAATATTCCGGGTATTACATATAGCGGACCGGTCTATAAAAGCATGACAATTGAAGATAACTCTGTCAGGATTTATTTCGATTATGTCGGATCGGGGTTGGCTGCTAAAAATAATAAACTCAGCCTTTTTGAAATTGCAGGTGACGATAGAGTTTTTGTAAACGCTAATGCCCGCATTGAAAATAATACTATAGTGGTATCAGCTGACATGGTTAAACATCCGGTAGCTGTGCGCTACGCATGGAAAAATTATATGATACCTGATTTATTTAATAAGGAAGGATTACCGGCATCATCATTCAGAACAAATGATAATTAGCAACGCATTATGAATAGTAATAGGATTTTTTCATTTGCTCTAATCTATATCATCTTAACTACAAGGATTGTAGTATCCCAGTCATTTAATCCATGGCCAGAGGTGAATCCTGAAATGAAACCATGGACGCGCTGGTGGTGGATGGGTAATGCAGTAGATGAAAAGAATATAGGCTACCTTCTTGAACAATATGCAGATAAAGGATTTGGCGGGGTGGAAATCACACCTATATATGGCGCCAAAGGTTATGAAAGCCGTTTTATTCCTTTTCTTTCAGAACAATGGATGCAAATGCTTGACTACACCTCCTATAAAGCTGATTCGCTGAAAATGGAAGTTGATATGAATGCAGGTACTGGCTGGCCTTTTGGCGGCCCCCATATACAACTTGATGATGCTGCTGCCAGGTTAGTGATAAAAAAATATCAAATAACTGACGGGCTTGGAATGCCTGAAAGAATTGTCGCCAAAACGGAATTAAATAATAAAAATGCCAAACTTCAGGCTCTTATTGCTTATAATAATAAAGGCAGGATAATTAACCTCACGGATAAAGTTGATCCGGAAGGTAAAATAACCCGCATACCTCAAAAAGGTGATTGGGTGCTTTACGCAGCTTTCTGTGACAATACCATGCAAAAAGTAAAAAGAGCAGCGCCCGGAGGAGAAGGATTTGTGCTCGATCATTTTTCGAATTCAGCCGTGAAACATTATTTCTCGCGATTTGATAATGCTTTCGGAACTAATACACACGGAGTACGTTGCTTTTTCAACGATAGTTATGAAGTTTATAATGCTAACTGGACGCCAACCTTCTTTAAAGAATTTGAACGACGAAGGGGTTATGATCTGAAAAAATACCTGAAAGAATTGGCCGGAGAAGGCGACAAAGAAATCGTTGCAAGACTTAAGTCAGATTACAGGGAAACAATATCAGACCTTTTGCTTGAAAACTTTACTACACAGTGGACACAATGGGCGCACCAAAAAAACATAAAAACCCGGAGCCAGGCTCATGGTTCTCCTGCCAACCTGCTTGACCTTTATGCAGCCGTTGATATACCTGAAATAGAAACCTATGGTGCATCCTATTTTCCTATACCGGGCTTAAAGTACGACAGCGCATTCATCCGAAAAGCCGACCATAATCCTTTGTTTTTAAAATTTGCAACCTCCGCAGCCCATGTTTCAGCTAAAAAACTTGTTTCAAGTGAAACATTTACATGGCTGGGCGAACATTTCAGAGTACCACTTTCAAGATGCAAACCTGAAGCTGAACAGGTTTTTCTTTCCGGCGTTAACCACGTAATTTATCACGGAACAACCTATTCACCATCTGATGCCCCATGGCCAGGGTGGCTTTTTTATGCATCAGTTAACTTTGCCCCTTCTAATAGCTGGTGGGTTCATCTCAGCGGATTAAACAGTTATATTACCAGATGCCAGTCAGTCCTTCAGCAGGGTGTTCCTGATAATCAGATATTGGTTTACTGGCCTGTTTACGACCTGTGGCAACAACCTGAAGGGCTTGAACGACAGATTGCAGTACACGATTCACATCAGTGGTTAAGTAATCCGCAACTGAATGAAATATTAAAGAAAGGATATTCTTTCGATTTTATCTCAGACAGGCAAATAAAAGGAAGTACTGCGGCTGAGGGGAAACTTTATACATATCCCGGAACACCTGCATATTCATTGTTATTTATACCAGAATGTCGCATTTTACCAGTAGAAACATTTAAAAAAATTATTGAACTGGCTGAAAATGGTTCACTTATTGTAATGCACAACTTGCCGTCAGATGTTCCTGGCTTAGATCAACTTAAGCATAAAAGAAAGGAGTTTGAACATTTGATCAAAAAACTTAAATTACAGGATATGGGGAATGGCCTGCTAATAGCGAAAGATATAAAGGGTCAGTTCATTGTCAGCAATGATGTTGAGAAAGCTTTTGCTATGTTGGGGATAATGCGCGAACAAATTGCTGATGCCGGCATAAAATTTATCCGGCGCATAACAGAAGCAGGAACTTATTATTATCTGGTCAACCATACCCAGAAAAACCTTGATACTATTGTCCCACTGAATGTTAAAGCTGAAACATGCATCTTAATGAATCCACAGACAGGTGAATGGGGTCTAATACCTTTCAAACAGACTGAAAATAATTTAAAAATCAGATTGCATTTGACAACCGGAGAGAGTTGCTTCTTATTTGCGAGCAATAAACCTATAACGAATGCTCCTGAATGGAAATATTTTAAAAGGGATATATCTTTTACAATTGGCGGGCCATGGAAACTTGAATTTCAGTCAGGCGGACCTGCAATTCCGGTAAAAAGAGAGCTTAAACAACCTGAATTATGGACAAATCTGAGTGATACCGCAACAAACTCTTTTTCAGGTATTGCCTATTACAGCGCTTCCTTCACAATAAATAACCTGCCGGCTGATGATTATCTGCTTGAATTAGTCAATGTCCGTGAAAGCGCAAGGGTTTTTGTTAATGGCACAGAAGCAGGTATTTTATGGAGCGTGCCATTCCAATGCAGGATTGGCCATTTATTAAAAACCGGAGAAAATACTATTACAATTGAGGTAGCAAATCTTATGGCTAACCGAATCAGGTGGATGGATAAACAAGGCATAAGCTGGAAAAATTTTTATGATATCAATTTTGTTGGCACTGACTATAAACCTTTTGATGCTTCTGGCTGGGATATTATGCCTTCGGGAATCAGCGGCCCGGTAAGAATTTTTTCTCTTAAGAAAGAACCATCGGTTATACCTGAATAAATTTTGTTATGATAAACAAATAAAATAATTAATAAAGTCATGAAAAGAACCATTTTATTAATATCACTCATATTTTTCGGTGTTTTTGAATATGCTCAGCAACTGCCCTCGAAATCTGAAGTGTTGAGCAAAATGATTCTGGCTAACGATTATTTCATGAAAAAATGGCCTGATGTAGGTCAAACCATTATTACAAATAAAGAAAGGCCTAGCAATATCTGGACACGCAGTGTTTATTATGAGGGACTTATGGCGTTACATCAAATTTACCCCAGGCAGGACTATTACGAATATGCTGTAGCATGGGGTGAATTTCATAAATGGGGAATGCGCAGCGGTAACACAACACGTAATGCTGACGACCAGTGTTGTGGCCAGACGTATATTGATCTTTACAATATAGATCCCAAACCTGAACGCATACGTAACATTAAGATCTGCATGGATATGCTGGTGAACACACCGCAAAATGATGACTGGGATTGGATTGATGCTATGCAGATGGCCATGCCCGTTTTCGCAAAGCTCGGTGTCCTGTATAAAGATAACCGCTATTTTGAAAAAATGTTTGACATGTATTGGTTTACCAAAACGAAACATGGCGGAAACGGGCTTTTCAACCCAAAAGACGGGCTGTGGTGGAGAGACAAAGACTTTGTTCCGCCATATACCGAGCCCATCGGAGAAGATTGTTACTGGTCAAGGGGGAACGGATGGGTCTTTGCTGCCCTTACCCGCGTTCTTGATATAATTCCCTCAGATGCCCCTCATCGCAAAGAATATTTAAAAACATTTAAAGCCATGGCCAAAGCATTGAAGGCAGTACAACGTGAAGATGGTTTCTGGAATGTAAGCCTGCATGACCCTTCAAACTATGGAGGAAAGGAAACTACGGGAACTGCACTTTTCTGCTACGGTATGGCATGGGGCATCAACAACGGGGTACTTAAAAAAGAACAATACCTGCCGGTGATAATCAAAGCATGGAAAGCCCTGTCAGAAGAAAGTCTTCATGAAAACGGGTTTCTGGGCT
>JAJUGM010000035.1 GCA_029268165.1 Bacteroidota bacterium | reverse complement strand
GGGTTGTCGGTTCTGGGTGATGTTTACAAGACTGATGTTTACCGTCTTGCCGCATTTATTAACAGAAACAACGCCATTATTCCTCAGAATACAATTACCAAGCCTCCTTCGGCTGAACTTAGGCCTAACCAGAAAGATACCGACTCGTTGCCTGCCTATGAAATACTTGATAAAATACTGTTTTCGTTAATTGAACTGAAACAATCGGTTGAAGAAATTATAGCCATGGGTTTTGAAGAAGCACTTGTAAAAAAGGTAGCCGCTATGATTGCCTCAAGCGAGTATAAACGTTATCAGACGCCGCCCATATTAAGGATTTCAAGCAAAGCTTTTGGCATGGGCCGCCGTATGCCGCTTGTGGCCAAGTATTAGGAGCATAATAAATGTAAGATTTAAAAAGACAAAAGATGCAATATTTATGATAATGCAGGATGACTTTTGGCAGATTGTTGCATCAGCTCAGGCCTACATGGGTTAATCGGAAATAATCTGTTTTTATCTGAAGAAGAAATCAATTATCCCAAGTACGATGAATAAAAAATACATCCAGGCAAATAAAAAATATTTTTAGAGGAAATTAAGTTATATCCTACATTCATTTAATAAAGAAAGCCAATATGCCGAGAATAATTAATATGGCCCCGGTTATTTTTCTGATGTGATGTTCGAGAAAATCCCAGTTGAATTTGCTTATTCCCTTCAAACCTAGAAATATCAGTAAAACGATAAGTACTGGCGTAATGACCGCATAGACGGCCGAAACGGTAAGAATTCCCGGCCACCCATGTGTCCCGGCCTGAAAGTAATAGGCTTCAAGTTCTATACACGGTGAAAGGAACATGGCCAGGCCGAGCGATGTGAGAATAGCAAGCCTTGATTTACTGCTTTTATTTAATGTATAATGAGAATGACTATGATTACCATGCCTGCCAATTTCAAGTATGATATATACCAGTCCCAGAACTACCAGCACAAGCGGGGCAAATACCTTTGATATGATTGTAAAGGCATCGGATAATTTATATCCGATAAACCCAACTGTAATTCCTATTATCACAGTGCTTGCTATGTGAGCATAAGCAACAGTCAAAGCAGCTGAGATTGTTTCGCGCTGAGTCCAGCGTTCGGCTTTACCAATAGCAACCAGTGGGAGCCAGTGGTTGGGGATTAGTGCATGAATGATACTGAGTGCAACACTGCCCATAAATATTTGCCACATAAATTAATTATTTTCAGCCTACTAAATTAATGAAAACAAAAGTATTTTATAAAGGTTCAACTGCAGGTTAGAATTTGGCATTAAAAATATATATTTTTGTTGTGTATAAAAAGTAAAACATGAGTTTGCAATGCGGAATTATCGGGTTGGCAAATGTAGGTAAGACCACGTTATTCAACTGTATGTCGAATGCTAAGGCCGAAACATCGTCCTTTGCCTACACTTCATCAAAATCAAACATTGGAGTTATTCATGTTCCCGACCCAAGGCTTTTTGAACTAGAGAAATTTCAGAAAACTGAAAAAATCGTTCCTGCTACTGTTGAAATAGTTGATATACCCGGCCTTGCAAGGGGAGCCAATCAGGGAGAAGGTGTCGGGAACAAATTTCTGGCTGATATTCGCAATACCGATGCCCTTATTCATGTGTTACGTTGCTTTGATGACCCTGCTCTGCCACATGTTGACGGATCGGTCAACCCGGTACGCGACATTGAAACACTCGATTTCGAATTGCAGGTAAAAGACCTCGAATCAGTAGAGAAAAAAATCCAGCGTCTTGAAAAAGTTGCCAAATCAGGTGATAAGGATGCAAAAAAGGGTATAGAATCACTTGAAAAGGTAAAGGCTCATCTGCAATCTTTTGGCAACGTGCGTGATATGCACCTTGATGATTCCGAACGCAAGGTAATAGAAGATATTTTCCTGCTTACAGCCAAACCGGTGATGTATGTGTGCAATGTTGACGACGCCTCGGCTGTAAAAGGAAATGATTATTCACGTCAGGCTATTGAATTTCTGAAAGGGAAACAGACTGAAATACTTGTACTGGCTGCCAGGATGGAAGCCGAGATAGCAGAGCTTGAAACAGAAGAAGACCGTATGGCTTTCCTTGCTGATGCCGGTATAACCGAACCCGGAGTAAACCGCCTGATTCGCTCGGCTTATGCCATGCTCAATCTTATGTCGTTTTTTACTGTCGGACCTAAAGAAATAAGAGCATGGACAATTCACAAGGGCATGACTGCCCCGCAGGCAGCAGGGGTGATTCACAGTGACCTTGAAAGGGGTTTTATCCGCGCTGAAGTTATGAAATACAACGATTTTATTACCCTGGGATCAGAGCATGCCTGCCGCGAAAAGGGTAAACTTTTTATCGAAGGTAAAAATTATGTGGTGGAGGATGGCGACATTCTGCACATACGCTTTAATGTTTAATTGTGCATTTTTATTGTGCCAAAACATTATTCTGTTGAAAGAAGACTGATTTTTAATAAGTTCAGTATTTTGCTGCTGATGTTGGCTTGCTGGTTTTCAACCGGTTTATCTCTTAAAGCACAAAACAGTGATGAAATAGCACTTGCCCGCCGGTTCCTTTCGGCAAGAGGTGAAGTAATAATTAAGTTTGTCATCCCGACCGGTTATAATTTTAATGCTTTTATTAACCATCTTTCATTTGACAAATTATCTGATGATACATTATATGTCTATGCAAATAATAATCAGTTTGAATGGTTTCTGCAGCAAAATATACCTTTTTATGTTGTACCGCCACGTTTAATACCACGAACAATCGTACAAAGGCAAAAGCGTACATATACCTTGCCTGATCATTATCCTTCCTATAATGAATATCATCAGATGTTGGAATTCTATGCGCAGGCTTACCCGCAATTATGTATTCTCCGGGAATTCGGAACTACGGTTAACGGCCATAAGCTGCTCGCTTTGAAAATTTCAGATCATCCGGCTGAAGATGAGGCCGAACCGGTATTTTTCTATACTTCTTCACTTCATGGAGATGAGGGCACAGGCTTTGTATTGCTGCTCGGACTTATTGACTCGTTACTGACAGCTTATGGCGGGAACGCGGCAATACAGCAGATTGTTGATAATACTGAAATCTGGATTAATCCGCTTGCTAATCCCGATGGTTTCTATTTTGCCTCAGACAGCCTTTATTTTAATTCAAAACGGTTTAATGCCAATAATGTTGACCTCAACAGGAATTTTCCCGACCCTGTTACAGGCGATCATCCCGATGGACAACTATGGCAGCCTGAGACGATTGCTTTAATGAATTTCATGAAGGAACAAAAAATAACACTTGCTGCTAACCTGCATGACGGTGCTGAACTGGTGAACTATCCGTGGGATTGCCGCTATGAACGGCATTCTGATGACGGATGGTACCGGCAGGTATCGAGGCAATATGCCGATACAGTCCATCATTACAGCCCGGTTGGTTTTTTCATAGACCAAAATAATGGAATCACCAATGGTTACGACTGGTACATGGTTTACGGCGGCAAACAGGATTATGTTAATTACTATCTGCATGGCAGGGAGGTAACCATAGAACTGTCAGAAGTTAAAAGTCCCGCCCCCTCGGAATTAATTAATCTATGGAACTATCACAAACGCAGCCTGATAGGGTATATTGAACAAGTGTTCTCAGGTATTCAGGGATTTGTAGTCGATGCCAATACAGCGAATCCCATTGAAGCAACAATTGAAATCGTTGGCCATGACCACGATCATTCAGAAGTATTTTCTTCAGCAGAAACCGGAGAATTTTACCGCTTAACCAACCTCGACACTTGTACATTGAAAATTACAGCACAGGGATATATTACGCAATATATCAGGGTTGATATGTCGGGAAAAAGATTGAATAATCTGGATATTCTTCTTAATCCGGCCATTGCTGAATTTACATTATTTCCTAATCCGTTTACAGATGAAATAAATATTATTTTGCCGGATGAAAGTGCAGACGAAGCAACAGTTTTATTGTTTGACATCTCGGGCAGAAAAATACATTCAGCAGTTGTCCCGGTAAACGGCAGGTTGGTATGCCTGAACGGCCTGAACAGTATAGACCAGGGCGTTTATCTTGTAAAAATTTTATACGGGTTACAGATGATAAAAGCTAAATTATTGAAAGTTAATTAAATATTTATTATTTTCGAAAGGTCTTTAAATCAGAAACATTGATCAGCAAAGTAAAATTCTATCCTAAAACAGCTTTATGTCTGATAATGATTGCACTTATCAGGCTGATTTTCCTGTTTAATATTTGCGGGCAAGGCAATTCTGTTACAGACAGCCTGAATCACATTTTAAACAAATCAAGGAAAAAGGCAGGCATTTTAAATGAAATTGCTTTTGAACTTCAGCATATTTTACCAGCGGAAGCCCTGAAAATATCCTTAAAAGCCCTGGATGTATCAGGAAAGGAAAAGAACAAACAAGAAGAGGGCAATGCGATCTTTAATATAGCAATAGCCAATATGGCTTTGGGAAATTATAATACCTGTGACAGTCTGCTTAAAAAAGCAGCTGAGATATTCAAACAAATGAAGTATAAAAAGGGGATTTTACAGGTAGAAAATGCACAGGCTAATCTCACTTTTATGTATGGTAATCTGAATAAAGCACTTGAATTATTCAGAAAAAATCTTACCGCTGCAAAACAGGATAATTATACTGAACTTCAGATAATTAATTTATCAGCAATAGGACGTATCTGCTGGATGCAGGGCGAATATAAGCAGGCTCTGGAACAATATAATAAGGCAAAACAACTGGCTATCGAAACTCAGAATAAATATCTGCTGGGAATGATTTATCTATTTATCGGTATCGTATATCAGGATATGGGATTCTATGAACTAGCCGTTGAAAACATGCAAAATTCTCTGATGATTTTCGAAAGAATGAATTATTATACTAAATTACCGTATGCGCTTAATTATCTAGGTTCGGTATACTATGATTTCAACGAATATGACAATGCCTACATATATATAAACAGGGCACTTGAATTATTCGATAAAACAGGCGACACATGGGGGAGGGCACTATCATGCAGGTTTCTGGGCAGGATATATAAAGCCAAATTTATTCTCGATTCCGCACAACAATTTTTTGATAAATCATTGGTTCTGGCAGAACAACTCAACGATCAGAGCGGAGAATTATATTCACGGAGGTTTCTGGGTGAGGTTTTTATTGACCAGGGCAGGTATGACCATGCAGCAGATTTATTTAATGAAAATCTGCAAAAATCATACATTGAAAAAAATATGCAGGAAAAAGTCAATAACTTATACGACCTTGGAGTGCTGAATCTAAGCAGAAAGAAATACACCGAAGCGCTGGATTATTTACATAAAGCAGCCCGGCTGGCTGATTCACTGCATCTGTTTTATGAAGGCATGATTATTAACAAACATATTTCACAGGCGTATGAACAATCAGGTAATTATAAACATGCCCTTCATTTTGCCAAAATCTATAAATCATTCAGTGATTCTATGTTTTCTGAGAAAAAAAGAAAAAATATTGAGGAGATGCAATTAAAATACGAAACCGAAAAGAAGAATAATGAAATAAGCCAGTTACAGTTGCGACACCTGAATCAGCAGGCAAAGCTGAAGCAACAACAGGTATTGAGCTATTCAATGGCTGCAGGCCTGCTGTTGGTTGTTTTCATTGTTGTTGTATTATGGAATTTATACAACCAGAAAAAGAAGTCTAACAAGGAAAAAGAAATCCTGTTAAAAGAAATTCACCACAGGGTTAAAAATAACCTGCAGACCATTTCAAGCCTTTTAAGCCTGCAAAGCAGTTATCTTACCGATGAAAGAATCAGAGATGCTGTCAGGGAAAGCCAGGGGCGGGTTAAATCAATGGCATTGATTCATCAGATGTTATATCAGCAGGAAAGATTATCAACAATTAATTTCAGGAAATATATTCATCAGTTGTGCGATTCTATTGCATCAAGTTTCCAGCAGACAGGGATAAATATAATATATAATACCTCATGTGCTGAGGTTGAAATTGATATAGATACCGCAATACCCCTGGGTTTAATAGCTAACGAATTAATTATCAATGCCTATAAATACGCATTTGATAAAACAGATAGCGGAATTATCTCGGTTGGCCTTAGCCGGCTTGAAAAAAATAAATATTTGTTTTTTGTTAAAGATAATGGGAAAGGACTTCCTAAGGATATTAAGCCTGAAAATACCCATACGCTTGGATTAAAGCTGGTATATTTGCTTGTCAGGCAAATCAAAGCCAATATTCAATATCATATTAATCAGGGCACTGAATTCAGTATTATTTTTGAGGACTCCCAGAATCAGCCATAATGGACAATCAGATCATCAGTATTATAACGTATGATCGGGCTAAATAAAATCCTTGTAAATATCTATGGCTGGCATGTATGTAATAAAACATATATTACTTTAACCCGGATTCGTCATTAACCTTGTCTTTCTAATAACCGCCAATAAAAAAATCAATTATTATTTCATTGATAATCAATGTATTGTAATAACAAATCGATTACCCCGATATTGCTCTTATTTTCATTCCAATACATTGCAATTGGTTATAAACGTCTTATTAATTAAGCATTTTTAATGAATAATCGGGGAAGTCGGGGCGCTTCACTCCTAATTACTAATCTCATCTAAAAATACATCATATTTTTATTCGCCTGGATGTATTTGTTTATTCTTGATATGTGTATTTAATGCTGTTAAAGCCTTTAGTCTATTTTTCCTATTTATACAATGAGCTAAATCAGCCGCAGACGTTCCGCAAAGCAACATGGCCTAAGCAGTTTTTCTTTAAAACCCCGATGCAGTGATGGTTTCAATTCCAATACATTTTGAATTGATTACAAATGCTTTATTGCATAAGAATTTATTAATCTATGATCTGGGAAGTCATTAGTTCGCATTCTACTAATGACTAATCCGGGCTTAAAACCAGGCGCAGACCGGGCCATACTGAAATGATTTTTTAGTTTAAAAAGGTGTATCGTAACCAGCAATCCATTCAGAAATCCGTATGCAAGCAATATAGTCTGAGTAAATAGCAAGGTAAATGCCACTAAAAGCAACTGGTTAATAACAACCACCAACCTTGCTATCTGTTGTATTGCGCATGCCCGGCGAACCGTAGTTTTTAGGGAAAACTGCCTGAGCCTTGACTTTTTTGTGTCAAGACAAAAATAGATGTAGGGCATGGGGCTAAGCCCCATCAATATTCACTCCTATTTGTCAAAACTCCTACGACAATAATTTTTAATCGCCCGGATGAATTTGTAAATTCATCGTAGTTGGGTTTAATAAAGTAAAAATGAAAGCCATGATTTTTCTTAAACCAGCATCAGGAAACGATGATAATTAATTAAGATTTGTGTTACCTTTTCGTTTTTGAAGTTTAGAGGCTTAAAATTGATTGACACAAAGATTCCGTGAAATGCATAATTATGATAAAAGTTATTCTCTTTTTAATAAAAATAGAATAACTTACCTTAATTATTAAGGATAACAACACTTTTATGCTTCCGTTCCGTTTTGGAATTGACCGGCTTACGCCAGGTATTGCTCTTGATCTGGTCAGAGGTTTCAGAAAAGGAATTGTTGATGCATCAGCACGAGAAAAAATTCGTTATAACAGGAAGATTATAGAAGATATTATCCATGAAGGCAAAGTAGTGTATGGCATTAATACCGGGTTTGGACCACTTTGTACTACCGTTATCTCTGAAGAAGATACGCGCAAACTGCAATATAATCTGCTTCTCAGTCACAGTGTAGGCGTTGGTGAACCTGTTTCACCAGAGATATGCAAACTAATGCTTATTCTTAAAATTCATTCTCTTGCTTTTGGTTTTTCCGGTATTTCTGAAAATACGATAGACCGGATTCTTTGGCATATTGATAATAATATCATACCGCTTGTCCCGTCACAAGGGTCGGTTGGCGCATCAGGCGACCTGGCACCTTTGGCCCATTTATTCCTTCCTTTGATTGGTTTAGGAAAGGTTTATTTTAAGTCAGCAATTGAACCTGCCGGCGAGATTCTGCAGCAATTTTCAATGCACCCTCTTGAACTTGGGCCGAAAGAAGGGCTGGCGCTTATAAACGGAACACAATTTATGGCTGCAACCGCTGTTAAATTTCTGGATATTTTCCAGAATTGTCTTGATCATGCTGATATCATTGCAGCAATTAACCTTGAGGCCATGCTCGGGTCGGTGAAAACATTCCATGCAGACATTCATAACCTGAGGCCATATCAGGGCAGTATCTATGTGGCATCGAGAATGTGCACGCTTATTGGCAATTCAGAAATTGTGGAATCACACCGCAATTGCAGCCGGGTGCAGGATCCCTATTCACTGCGCTGTATCCCTCAGGTACATGGCGCATCACGTAATGCATTCCTTCATCTTAAAGAGATGTTAAATACTGAAATAAATGCAGTTACGGATAATCCGCTGGTATTTAGCAAAGATAAAACGCTGAGCGGTGGCAATTTTCATGGACAGCCGCTTGCTTTGCCTGTTGATTATGCTGCTATGGCGGCTGCTGAATTGGGTAATATATCCGACCGCCGGATTTATTTATCGCTGATGGATACCATCGAAGGCCTTCCGAAGCTGTTGATGAAAGATACAGGCCTCAATTCGGGATTTATGATACCTCAGTACACCACGGCCGCGCTGGTTAGCGAAAACAAAAGCCTTTGCTTCCCGGCCAGTGTTGACAGTATTCCTACATCTCTGGGGCAGGAAGACCATGTAAGTATGGGCTCGATAAGCGCAAGGAAAGCATTGCAGATAGCCGGAAATGTTGAAAAAATACTTGGTATCGAATTATTCTGTGCTGCTCAGGGATATGATTTCAGAAAGCCTTTAAAATCAGGCCCTCTTGTTGAAGCCTGTCACCAGCATGTAAGGTCATTTATTCCCCATATTGATAAAGATGTTTTTTTGGCTGATTATATTAATAAAGCCATTGATATTGTTAAACAAAAAGAACTGACCCGACTCACATCGGCCATGGCTATGGAAAAAGGACTGGATTTTAAAAACCATGATCATGAACTTTTCGGAATTTATTAAAAAATATGCCTTGCATCCGCATTATCAGTCGCCCACCGGAACCGGTTTACATGCCCGGAGCTGGCAGACCGAAGCACCTTTGCGAATGTTGCTTAACAATCTTAACGCAGAAGTGGCCGAAAACCCCTGTGAATTAATTGTTTATGGAGGAACGGGACAGGCTGCCCGTAACCCGGAAGCAGTGAAAGAAATAATCAGGCAACTGCTTACACTTGATGAGCAACACAGCCTGCTCATACAGTCGGGTAAAGCTGTGGGTGTTGTCCGTTCGCACCCCGAAGCACCACGTGTATTAATTGCCAACAGTAACCTGGTTCCTGCATGGGCTAACTGGCAGCATTTTGAATTACTGAAGCAACGCGGGCTGATTATGTATGGGCAAATGACAGCCGGTAGCTGGATTTATATAGGCACGCAGGGAATTCTGCAAGGTACTTATGAAACTTTTGCCGAGTGCGGAAGAAAATATTTTAACGGCAATACAAAACACAAGCTGCTTGTTTCAGGCGGATTGGGAGGAATGGGTGGGGCACAACCTCTGGCAGCAACCATGGCCGGATATACATTTCTGGGCGTTGATGTTGATGCAGAAAGAATCAGAAAAAGGCTCTCAACCCGCTATATTGACAAACTAACCTATAGCTATGATGAGGCTAAATCCATTGTCCTGAAAGCCAGAGAGGATGGCAATGCCCTTTCAGTGGGACTTGTGGGCAACATCGGTGATATCCTTGAAAAATTGCTGAACGACGGCATCATCCCCGATGTGCTTACTGACCAGACATCGGCCCACGACCCCCTTAACGGATATGTCCCGGCAGGAATATCGCCTGATGAGGCAATTCATCTGCGAAAAACCGACCCCGATAGGTATAAGACCCTGTCTCTGTCCAGTATGGCCCGGCATGTAAAATATATGCTTGAAATGAAGCAACGGGGAAGTATTGTTTTTGACTACGGAAACAATCTGCGTGAATTTGCCCGCCAGGGTGGGGAATCAAGAGCTTTTGAATATGACGGATTTATCCCCGAATTTATCAGACCGCTTTTTTGCGAAGGCAAGGGACCTTTCAGGTGGGTAGCTCTGTCAGGAGACCCTGAAGATATTTTCGCTACCGACGAAGCAGTTGTTGAAGCATTTCCTGATAACAGCCATTTGAAAAAATGGATTAATGAAGCACAACAGAAAGTAACGTTTCAGGGACTGCCGGCGCGGATTTGCTGGCTGGGAATGGGTGAAAGAGAAAAAGCCGGGATTATTTTCAATGACCTTGTAAAAAAAGGGAAGGTAAAAGCGCCCATTGTAATAGGCCGTGACCATCTCGACTGTGGTTCGGTAGCATCGCCCAACCGCGAAACCGAGGCTATGGCAGACGGAAGTGATGCTATATCCGACTGGCCATTGCTCAATCTTATGGCTAACACAGCTGCCGGCGCTACATGGGTTTCGTTTCACCATGGCGGCGGGGTAGGCATTGGTTATTCACAGCATGCCGGAATGGTAGTCGTGGCCGACGGAACTGACAGAGCTGAACAATGCCTGAAAAGAGTATTGTTTAATGACCCTGCCACCGGCATTTTCAGGCACGCAGACGCAGGTTACAAAAAAGCCATTGACAACAAAGCAAAATTCAACCTGTAATTAAAAATAATTATTAATTTTTGTCCTGTTTCCATGACAATAAAATGTAATATCAAAAATGTTGTATGAACGAACTCAAGCTCATAGGCCCCTTTAAACAACTGCTGACTCTTGACGGGTTTACTTTTAAAGGCCCTTTGCAAGATAACCAGCTTGAGGTGATTAATGACGGAGGCATTCTTGTTGAGGGTAATATTATTCGCGAAACGGGAAAATTTAAAGACTTACTGGTCGCTTATTATAATTCCATTGAGTCATTTGAAGAAATTGACTCATCTTATGTGTTAATGCCCGGATTTGTTGATGTCCACACTCATATATGCTGGGCAGGCTCGCGGGCTAACGATTATGCCATGAGGCTTCAGGGCATGACATATCAGGAAATAGCCGGTCATGGAGGAGGTATCTGGCACACCGTTAAATGTACACGTGAAATGCCTGTAGATACTCTTGCCGAATTAACCGCTTTAAGGGCAAACCAGTTGCTTCACCATGGTGTCACAACGATTGAGGTTAAAAGCGGATATGGGCTCGATTATGATAATGAAATAAAAATGCTTGAATCTATCCGTAAAGCTGCGGAAGCAACTGATGCTGAGCTGATACCTACCTGCCTGGCAGCACATATTAAACCTCCTGATTTTAGCGGAACAACAGATGACTATTTGAAAGGGTTGTTGCACAAGCTCCTTCCCGAAGTTAAAAAGAAGAATCTCAGCCGGCGCGTTGATATTTATATAGATAAGAGAGCATTTAAGCCTGAAGAATCACAGCACTTTTTGAAGCAGGCCAAAAAGCTTGGGTTTGAAATTACTGCACATGTTGACCAGTTTGAACCAGGTGGGATAAAGGCTGCACTGGAAGCCCGTACACTGAGTGCCGACCACCTTGAAGTAATTTCTGAAGAAAGTATAAAGCTGTTAGCCGGGAGCAAAACAGTGGCGGTCGTCCTGCCTGGCTCTTCACTCGGATTGGGTATAAAATTTGCACCTGCACGCAAATTGCTCTATGCAGGCGCATCACTGGCCATTGCATCAGACTGGAATCCGGGTTCGGCTCCCATGGGGAACCTGCTTGCTGAAGCAAGTATTCTTGGAATATATGAAAAGCTGAACACGGCTGAAATATTTGCCGGTATAACATTCAGGGCTGCACATGCACTAAACCTGTCTGACAGGGGAATATTAAAAACCGGTATGAAAGCCGATTTTATTGCTTTTCCATGTTCCGATTTCAGAGATATACTCTATTACCAGGGAAGTCTTCTGCCTGAGATTGTCTGGAAAAACGGCAAACGGACAGCAAATGGAGACCTTGTTAATCATAATTGAATATCAATGCTTTGCAATGACAAATCTATGTCCATGGAAAGCCTTACAATGATTATTACTTTGCCGCTTCAAAACAATAGCCATGGCTGTATGAGCTCACAATAACCCTGCCTTTCTTACCGTTTTCACCCGGAACCACAATACATTGCTTCATATAAAAATATCTTTCATCTTTATACGAATCATACGATTTTAACCTCCAGAGGTGTTTTCCGGTTTCAATATCTACGGCATGAATGCGGCCATCGCCACTGCTGCCGTAATATACAACACCGTTGAGCTCGCTCAGGTAACTGTTTGTTCCGGCCGAAGTTTCTTCCCATAGCTTATTTCCGGTGGCCGTGTTAAAAGCAACTAATTTTCTCCTGCCATCGTCCATCACTATCATTTTATCGCCTACAATTATAAAACCTGAAACAGAATATTGCCCAAAAGAGTCTTCATTACGCCAAACAATTTTTCCATCGTTAATATTGCGGCATTCTGTAACGCCACCTGATAAAGTGTGATAAAAATAATCTCCCGCTATGGTAGGTGTAAATCCCTCAAGAAAATTATAGTCGCCAAGCTCTACCCGTTCATAAACCCATTCCCTTTTCGTAAAATTCTATAGCCCTACGTATGACTTACTAATCTGATCTTCACATCCATATAAATAATATTGTTTTTCATAATAACATAGCAACATAATATCATCGGTTTGTTCATCATAAAATGGCTTCAGGAATCGGAAACCTCCAATGGATATATTCACACGGTTCATGTCAGGTTCAGGAAGTTCACCCATATCGGGAATTAAAAACAATTGAATATTTCCGTTTTCAATATTTCCATAATAGCCTGATTCTACCGGATAACCTTTTCCAGGATATGACTCAACCACTATTACAAAAAACAGACTGTCTATGCCCGAGAGCCATTGGGCAGCGTAAGATACATTAATTCTTTCTTTCCAAAGATAATTCCCGTCGGTCATATTGATCTGAAATAGATTAAAACCATCTATACATATGATTTTGTTTTCTTTAATATAAGGACTTGTAAATCCAAAAAAATCTGTTTGATATATATAATTCTGCTTCCATATTATTTTGCCGGTTTCTATATCAAGTCCTGTAAAGTAAGCTAAATCATTTTCATCAACAGAACCTAAAAGTACAACTCCATTATAATAAACAGGCCCATCTAAAAATACACCAATGGTAGAATTTACTGACAATTTAGTTCTCCATAACCATGGAAGGCCAATGATAACGCCATTTTCATCTTTTTTAACTGAAGACTCTTCTTTCTCGCAGCAAGCTGTAATAATAATCAACAGTAAAACAACAAAGAATCTCATTTTATCTTTTGTTTAAACGGAAAAATTCTCGATCTGTAGTAGTAAAATAAGTACCTTCAAATACTTTTCTTAATTCCTCTCTTGCATAATCATCTTTTGTCACCTCCTAATGGTTCATGTGCAGCAGTTCAACTTTTTTAAGGCATCCGGGCAGCGCCATCTGGGTTGATAAAGGCAGCAGCCCGTCACTTGGCTCTTCAACAATTACGCTCACGGTTTTTGTTACCGTAACCCATTGCTCTTCACAGGGTTTTATAATCATGGTGATTTTTCCGCCTTCTTTCAACAACAAAAATGCCTTAATGTATGTTTTTAGTTATCAATTATATAAATTTAAAAACTCTTTTTTTATTTCAAAATTCTAATGACAAATTTACAACATAAAGCTTTGAAATTCAGGAATGTAGTTATTGTTTTTTTTCATCAGCCTTTTTCAGGTTACCTAAGCTGGTGAAGTGGCTTTTTCTCCAACAACTATAAAACAGCTGTTTCTAATCTTTACCCAAGTATGATGAATTTGTTAATTCATCGTATTTGGGTTTATCACAATTGCTTAATAATCAAAAGGCGGCAACAATTTACAAAACTTTTGGTTCTCTGTGGAATTAATGAGGAGCAATGATTTTACTTTCCACGATTTTCAATATTTCCTGTTCCTTTTGCAGGGCTT
>JAJUGM010000034.1 GCA_029268165.1 Bacteroidota bacterium | reverse complement strand
GTGAAAGGAGGTGACAGGCTTGTATTAATGAATGGGTACCATGGCTTCATCAATCTTAATAATTTTATCTTTAAGGAGTGGCTTACTATTGAAGCTCATAACGGACATTCACCGGTTTTGTCACGATTTAAACTTGAAGGAGCGTTTGAAAAAATATATCTTAAGAATCTTGCAATTATTAAAGACAGTTATATCGGCAACGGCAATTACTGGGAGGTGGACGAATTGAACCGTAACAGCAATGCATGCCTTTATTTGTGTTCCTCTGATTTCTGGGGCAAGGGTAGTTATGTAAAACTGAACGGAATCACGGTTAAAACCACACATAACGCTTCGGAATGGACAGCAAGTGACTGGGTTCAGAAAAGTGCTTCAGGTATAAGCCTTCGGTCAGTGGAACATATTGAGATAGTGAATTGCCATATTGAAAATGTAAAGCATGGATTATTAATAGAATATTTTTCAGATCACTGCTCAGCTGTAAATAACACTATCTTAAATTATTGTGCTGATGGCAGCCGTATAATTAGTAATAATGTATTGTTTGAAAATAATACCATCATTGGTTGCTTAAAGGTTGATGACAATCATGATGATGCCATACAAAGTTATTCCCGGGGTGCAGATAATTCGCCGGGGACAGGTGTATTAAGCAATGTAACCATCAGGGGAAACCTGATTATAGGTATGGGCGATACCACTAATTCTTTGGCCGGTTCTCCTCAAGGTATTGGTTGTTTTGATGGTTTTTTTGAAAACTGGATTATCGAAAACAATGTAGTTATTGTGAATCACTACCATGGAATATCGTTTTACGGAATGCGCAACAGTAAAATAGTAAATAATACTGTAATAGACCAGATTCCTGGTGACAATATCAGCCCGTGGATTATGATTACTGATCATAAAAGTGGAGCTTATAGCAAAAACTGTTTGATTGCCAATAATATTGTGTCTTCTTCTGTTAGCGCTGAAGGTGTAAATGTTGAAGAATATAATAATTACGTATTCGGAAGAAATAATTACAACTTAATATTCAACACCTTCATTAATCCCGGAGCTAATGATTTCCATTTGCTCCCGAATGATTTCACACGTTCAAATATTGTTGATAAGGGACAGGTGTTCACTGATTTGATTTCTTCTGAAGTTGATATAGAAGGTATACAGCGAAATGGATTACCTGATTTGGGCGCTTATGAGCTGGTACAGTGAAAAAATAAAAAGTCAATTACTCTTATAGCCAGCCCATAATCCCATTATTTTTCTTCAATATCATTAGCATGGTATTCAGCTATATATTCAGTGGGCGTCATACCAAACTGCTTTACGAAACATTTTGTAAAATATTTGGGATCGGTAAACCCTACCATATAACTTACCTCACTTACAGGTAATTTTTGTTTCTGAAGAATTAAGGCGGCCTTTTTCAGCCTGTGATTCTTGATGAACTCAACCAACGAAATACCGGTCAATGCCTTCACTTTACGAAGTATGGTTGAGTGGCTCATATTCATTCCGTTAACAAGGCGGTTCACATCAAATTCAGAATCGGCAATATGTTTTTCAATGATCTGAATCATTTGTTGCAGAAACCTTTCATCAACAGGTGTTATGGCAATGTCAGCAGGTTTTAACAAAACCTGCCTGCTATATCTTTCACGAAGGCACCTTCGTGAATCAATAAGCATTTTAGCCTGTGCGTCGAGTATTTTAACATTAAAAGGCTTTGTAATATACAAATCGGCGCCATGTTGATAACCTTCACGAATATTTTCCTCATCAGCCCTTGCAGTGATAAGTATTATAGGTATATGGCTTGTTTCAATACTTGTTTTTAAAACGTCACATAATTGCAGGCCGTTTATTTCCGGAAGCATAACATCCGATATGATTAAATCGGGCATTTCTTCCTTTGCCTTTTTTAAACCTTTTTCACCATTATAAGCAACCGATATGCTGTAAGATTTTGAAAAATAATTTACAAGATAGTCGGCCAGCTCATGGTCATCTTCAATAATCAGAATATGAGGACCATTGTTTTTGGTAACAAATAATTTTTCTTCCTCTTCAGCCTCTCTTTTCTCATCTTCAATTATCAGGTTTTCAACCGGTGTTGTTAAAATATGGGTGTTCTCATAAGGTTTTGCAACCTGTCCTTTGGATTTTTGTGACAAAATAATGTTATCTGCCGGTAAATAAATAGTAAAAGTGCTCCCTTTATTTAATTCGCTTTTTACTTCAATATATCCGTTATGAATTTCAATATATTCCTTTACAAGAGAAAGTCCGATACCTGAGCCCGTACTGTGCGTACCTGGCAAATTTACCTGATAAAAGCGCTTGAATATATTCCTGATTTCAGTTTCCGGCATTCCTTTACCTGTATCGGAGACTTCAATGGCCAGCCATTGAGGTAGTTTTCTTTTAATCCTTAGTTTGTTTCTTACCTGGTTATAAAAATTTTGTTGCAGGTATCCCTCTGAAAGATAAACCCTTACAGATATTAATCCTTCATCGGGAGTATATTTCAGTGCATTTGCAAGAAGGTTATATAAAACCGTCGTCATTAACTCGGGGTCAAACCGTAATATAATTTGTTCATTAAAATAATCAAACTTAAGTTTAATATTCCTGCGTGAAGCATGCTGCTCAAAACGTATCAGGATATCCTTGATAAATGAAATTACATTTACATCTTTTATATCTGGTTTTAATAAACCCAAATCAATTTTTCGTAATTGAAGAAGCTGATTAACCAACTGCAGCAGACGCTGAACGTTTTTAGAAATTAGTTTAAGATTCTTTCTGGAGGTTTCGTCCATGGTTCCCTCATTAAGAACTGTTTCGAGCGGATCATTAATAAGAGTAAGCGGTGTCCTTATTTCATGAGAAATGTTGGTTAAAAAACGCATTTTTGCCTCGGTCATTTCAACCAGTCTCTTATGCTCAAGCCTTTCAATAATCAGTTTGTTTTTTTCCTTTACCGCAATCAGTGAATAGCTTCTGAAAAGAAATAATGCACCTACTATGATGGTGATATAAATAAGAAAAAACCACGGGGTTCTCCAGAAAGGAGGCATAATTGAAATCTGAAGCTCAGTGGGCTGGCTTACATAAAAACCATCCTTTGTCAGTGCCCTCACCTGAAATACATAATTGCCATCATCAAGGTTAGTATAAGTGGCTGTTCGTGAATTTGCATCGGCCTTTTGCCATTGATCATTAAAATTCAATAACCGGTATTCATATTGCATCCCCTGAGGGTTGGCAAATTGCAATGCGGAAAATTCAAGAGTAAATTCTTTTTCTTTATAAGTTAGCTCTATTTTTGCGGTATAGAAAATATCATTCTCCAGGATAATCCGGTTATTGATTTTCTCACCCGGATGAATGATGTTATTAAATATTTTTAATCCTGTAATAATTACATTTGCATTAACCGGTGTTTGTTTTATACTATCTGCATTAAATAAGGTAAGCCCGTTTACACCGCCAAAATACATATTGTTTTTTGAATCCTGAAAATAAGCATTGTGATAAAATTCATTTGCCTGCAGTCCATCATTAACATTATAATTAATAAACTTCCCTGAATACTGGTCGAACATAGATAATCCGTTATTGGTGCTCAGCCAAAGGTTTCCCTTCCTGTCTTCAAGAATGCCAAATACTACGCCATTGGATAATCCATCTTTTTCAAGATAAACTTTAAATTCAACTTCCCCTTTCATAATAGCATCTGTAAGGGACTGCTTGCGGTTCCATTCTATTTTATTCAGCCCGCAGCCTGTACCTATCCACACATTGCCCTGTTTGTCCTGTTTGATACAATACACATCATTATGGCTTAGGCTCTTTGTGTTTTTATGGTCATGTCTGTAGGAAACAAAATCATAACTCCCTGATTCAACCATGTGTAAAGGAAGAATATTAACTCCTCCGCCTTTAGTCCCTATCCAGAGGTTTTTTAACCGGTCTTCATAAAGGGCGATAATTTTATCACTGCTAAGTGTTCTTATCGCACCGGACGATTCCTGGACGCGGTAAATTGTATTGCTTTTTTTATCAATCCATCCTAATCCTTGTCCCCATGTGCCATACCATATCCTGCCTTTACTGTCTTCAAGCAAAGAAAATACATAACCATTAACCAGATAACTGTTAAAACCTTTGCGCTCTGAATATCTTACCAAATAATCCGTTGCGTTGCCAATCCATAATTCATTCTCCTTATCAAGCATCAGTGATATTATCTCACTGGTAGTTAGTCCGGGTACTACAGGAATTACCCTTAAATGTTTTATAGTATAATTGCCATCGTTGCTGAAAACAAGTTGATCAAGCCCTTTTACAGCGCTTCCAACCCAGACGATTTTTTCAGATGCCCCTGATATTGCAGTAACCAATGCATCACTCAGACTGTTAGTATTGTTGGGGATATTCCGGATATGTATAAATTTCTTGCCGTTCAAATCAAGCAGGTTACATCCCTGGCTCTCGGTGCCAATCCACAAAACACCAGTATTATCAATAAGTAATGAATTAACTATATTGTCCCTGATACTTGCAATATCGTTTTTATCGTTAAGAAAAAAAGTAGGGTTACCGTTTTGATCAATCTTTACCAGGCCTCCTCCCCGGGTTCCAACCCAAATGTTTCCATGGCTGTCTTCGGAAAGGGATTCAATCCGGTTACTGAATATTTTCTTTTGTCCTGACTGATATATATTATAGTTGGTTATTTTATACCCGCCTCTAACATCAGATTCAGGTTCCACCTTTAATAACCCGTTAAAGCTGCCAACCCAGAAAGTTTTGTTCTTTGTCACCTGAATTGAAGTTACGATTGCAGCATTAATATCCTTGCAGTCAAACCGGATAAATTTATTAACAGACTTCAGATAAAAGAATAAACCTGATTCCGTTCCGATAAGCATTGTATCATTTGTAAAATAACTGATTGACACTACCGAAATAATCTTTTTCTGCAATGATAACAGTTTATTGTTTTCTTCATAAAAAATTGCTTTACGGGTAATATTTTCAAATTTTACATTCTCATTTCCAAGGTAATTGTTTGTTTTTAACAACCCGTCAGAAGATCCAATCCATAAAGAACCATCAGGCGTTTCATAAATATCTCTGATAATATTTTCCTGAACAAGTTTGTTAAAACGTATAAACCGGTTTGACCTTACGATGAACTTATTTAATCCCCCTCCTCGTGTACCTATCCAGATATCACCGTTCTTGTCACAATAAATTACTGTTATTTCATTATTGCTAATACTATTTGTGTCCTGTGGATCAAAACGATAAGTTTTAAAGTTATAGCCGTCATACCGGTTTAATCCATCGCGTGTGCCAATCCAAATAAATCCCTTGTTATCCTGTGCAAGGCTAAAAACTGATGATTGCGAAAGCCCCTGAGGGGATGATATTACTCCAAATCTTGCAGCCGAAGGTATATTGTATTGCTGTCCATTAATATCTACAACCAAAGACAATAATGCCAGCAATGTAAATATTTTGATACTCCTTCTATTCATTAGTGTAATGATAAAAATTGAATACCTTCCAACAATTGTAAATTTATGCAAATTAATAATAAGTGATAATAGAATAATAGATGCAATCGATTGCGGGTATAATAACAAGAAATTATTACTTTTGTATTCAAATATTTATTGACTATGTCACATAAAAAAGATATAACAATCTATGACATTGCGCGTGAGTTGAGGATTTCAGCTGCAACGGTGAGCCGCAGCCTGAAAAACAGTCCGGTTATCAGCGTAAAAACCCGGCAAATGGTTCAGGAATTAGCTCATAAAAAGGGTTATCGGCCAAATACAGTTGCCCATAATCTTCGGAAGCAAAAAACCAATACCATTGGAATGATTGTGCCGCGCCTTGATAGTTATTTCATTTCAACAGTGCTTGCAGGAATTGAAACAGTGCTTAACCCGGCAGGCTATCATTTAATTATAAGCCAGTCTTTTGAAAATAGCGAAAAAGAAATAGTAAATGCAATGACCATGTTTAATAACAGGGTTGATGCACTTATCGTCAGTCTTGCTGCGGACACTACAGAAATTTCTCATTTTGAACCTTTTATGGAAAAAGGCGTTCCGGTATTCTTTTTTGACCGCGTATGCAAGCAGGATATATGTCAGAAATTTGTCCTTGATAATTACCAAGCCGGATACGAAATGACAAAACATTTAATTGAGCAGCAAAGCCGGAAAATTGTCCACATTACCGGAAATCTTACCAAAAATGTTTATAACGATCGTATGAATGGTTACAGACAGGCAATTGAAGATCATGGCATCTCTTTTAATCCGGCTTATTTAATAACAAATAACCTTAGCCTTAAGGCTGGCATTGAGGCAGCCGAGCAGATAATATTAATGAAACCATTACCCGATGCTATTTTCGCGGCTAATGACCTATGTGCCTCAGCATGTATGGCTGCACTAAAAGAAAAAGGAGTTAAAATACCTGATGATATTATTATCGGAGGGTTTAACAATGACCCAGTATCGCGGCTTGTGGAACCACGCCTGACCACTGTAAACTATCCGGGTGATACTATGGGAAAAATTATTGCGTCAAAACTTATTGATAAACTTCAGGGTAAATTGCCTGCTGATTTTCCCGTAACACAAATAATAAAATCAGAACTGGTAGTTAGAGCTTCAACCCTGCGCAAAAAATCAGCCTGACGGAAACAGCATTTTTTAAAGAATACTAACATAAAGTTTAAAAATAAAACATACGCCATATGAAACATTTCTACAGGTTGTTTTATATAACATTTTTTTTCTTTTATAGTGTCTTTTTACAAGGCGAAGACGGTTACAGGCTCTGGCTTCGCTATGACCCCATAAAAGATGCTTCTATTGCCAGAGAATACAGTAAAGCAATTTCTTATCTGGTAATAGAAGGTCAATCGCCCACCCTGCAGGCAATTAAAGAAGAACTGTTCACAGGACTTGAAGGATTACTGGGAAAAAAGTTATTTATTTCTTCTGAAGTCAGAAAAAGCGGTACTTTATTAATTGGTACACCGCACCAATCAAAGCTTATTGCTTCTGTTATTCCACCCAATGAGTTAAACCATACCGGAGATGAGGGATACATTATCAGAAGAGTAATAATTTCCCGTAAACGCTGCATAATTATTTCAGCTAATTCTGATATTGGTTTGCTTTATGGTGCATTTCATCTGTTAAGGTTAATCCAGACACAACAAAGTATTGCGAATGTAAATATTATCAGTGCTCCTGAAATCAGATACAGGTTGCTGAATCACTGGGATAATCTTAACCGCACAGTTGAAAGAGGATATGCAGGATTTTCATTGTGGAACTGGCATCTGTTGCCCGATTATGTTTCACCCCGGTATAAAGACTACGCAAGGGCAAATGCATCTATCGGGATCAACGGTACTGTATTAACCAATGTTAATGCCAATGCCCTCGTGCTTACCGATCAGTATTTGATTAAAGCTGCTGCCCTGGCAGATGTCTTCAGGACTTATGGAATAAAGGTTTACCTCACTGCACGATTCAGTGCACCGGTTGAGATTGGAGGTCTTTCAACTGCCGATCCGCTCAATCCTCAGGTAATTGAATGGTGGAACAGTAAAATAAAAGAAATTTACAAATATATTCCGGATTTTGGAGGGTTTCTGGTAAAAGCCAATTCAGAGGGGCAACCTGGTCCGCAGAACTATGGGCGCAATCATGCCGAAGGTGCCAATATGCTTGCACGGGCGCTTGCTCCTTACGGTGGTATTGTAATGTGGAGGGCATTTGTTTATGATAACAATGTGCCCGAAGACCGTGCCAAACAGGCATATAAAGAATTTAAGCCACTCGACGGAAAATTTGAAAAAAATGTATTTGTTCAGGTTAAAAACGGACCTGTTGATTTTCAGCCACGTGAGCCATTTCACCCGCTTTTCGGAGCAATGCCTGCAACTCCTTTAATGATGGAATTCCAGATAACACAGGAATACCTCGGCCAGGGCACACATCTTGTATATCTGGCACCTTTATTTAAGGAATGCCTTGATGCCGATACTTACGCTAAAGGAAAAGGATCGGAAGTAGCAAAAGTTATTAACGGAAGTCTCGATAACCATGATTTAACAGGTATAGCAGGAGTATCCAATATAGGCGATGACCGTAACTGGTGCGGCCATCCGTTTGCGCAAGCCAACTGGTATGCATTCGGGCGTCTTGCCTGGAATCTTTCTATGTCATCTGAAGACATTGCCGAAGAATGGATCAGAATGACCTTTTCAAACAATCAGCAATTTGTTGAACCGGTTAAGAAAATGATGCTTCAGTCGCGTGAAACAGCTGTAAATTATATGACGCCGCTGGGATTACACCATATTATGGCAATGCACCACCATTATGGACCAGGACCATGGGTAAACCAGGGTCGTGCCGACTGGACATCGGTTTATTATCACCGGGCCGATTCTGCAGGAATCGGATTTAACAGGTCGACCCGTGGAAGTGATGCTGTGAGCCAGTATTTCCCGGAAGTAAAGCAATTGTTTGATAGTCCTGAAACCTGTCCCAAATCTCTGCTTTTGTTGTTTCACCATTTGCCATGGGAC
Organism: Bacteroidota bacterium; assembly: GCA_029268165.1. Classification (GTDB taxonomy): domain Bacteria; phylum Bacteroidota; class Bacteroidia; order Bacteroidales; family UBA10428; genus UBA5072. The sequence goes on along the minus strand of JAJUGM010000034.1, from coordinate 5,668 downwards.
TACCTCATGAAATCAGGAAGAACACTCTGGGATGAGCTTTGCCTAAAATACCATAGCGGTGTTGATTCAGTCAGAAATATGCAGAAAACGTGGAATTCACTAAAAAATATGGTTGATGAAGAAAGGTTTCTGCATGTAAAATCATTACTTGCAATTCAGGAAAAAGAAGCTGTCTGGTGGCGTGATGCATGCATTCTTTATTTTCAGCAATTTTCGCGCAGACCGGTTCCGCCGGGTGTCGAAAAACCAGTGAAAACGCTTGAATACTATATGAATCTGAGGCACTATTACGCGCCAGGTATTTAAGTAAAATAATTATTAAACATGAGTATGGACAGGAAAATAGCCATTGTTACCGGAGGGGCACGAGGTCTGGGAAAAACAATTGTTGGCAAATTTGTTCAAAACAATATTTTTACTGTAATTGTTGGCCGTGATAAAAAAAAGCTTGATGAGACTGTTGCAGGTTTCCCGGGTATGACCGACAGTATTATCTGCGATTTGTCGAATCTCAGCTGCATACCTGCACTTGTTAATGACATTGCCAAAAAATACCAACATATTGATATACTGGTGAATAATGCAGGCATCCATCTGAAAAAAGACCTGCTCGAAGTATCGGATGAGGAATTCCAGCAGGTTATCCTGACCAATCTGACATCCGTATTTACCCTCTCAAGGGAAGTTGCGCGGCTGATGATCAGGCAGAGACAGGGTTGTATTCTGCACATCAGTTCAATGGCAGCTCATTACGGCATTCCGAAGGTAATTGCTTACACAGCAGCAAAAGCCGGTATTGAAGGAATGACAAGGTCAATGGCAGTGGAATTATCGCCCTCAGGAATACGTGTTAATTGTCTGGCCCCCGGATTTATAAATACAGATATGTCAGCCGCAGCCTTAAATAGTGATCCGGAACGAAAACATAAGGTGTTGTCGAGAACACCCATGGGCAGGCTTGGCACACCTGAAGACGTGGCAAATGCAGCATTTTTTTTGGTTTCAGATGCAGCAGCCTATATTACCGGCGCAGTATTGCCTGTGGATGGCGGCAATTTAATAGGATTCTGATTTAAATTCAATTTCACACAACATCAGAAAGCACTATGCCAACACCCATTTTAATCAAAATCCTATCTCACAGTTACATCAACTGATCATTACGTAAATCAGTCTATTCATCCCTTCATCACCTCATCTCTTCATCACCCTGCTGACTCCTGGTTTTAAATTCTAATATCTGAACAATATGAAAATAACCGATGCAAAAGTAATTGTATGCAGTCCCGGCCGTAATTTTGTTACGCTGAAAATATACACCGATCAGGATATTTACGGCCTTGGCGACGCCACACTTAACGGAAGAGAAAAAGCGGTAGTAACTTATCTTGAGGATTATTGCATACCGGCGCTTATTGGTAAAGACCCACGTAATACTGAAGATATCTGGCACTATTTCTATAAAGGCGTCTACTGGAAACGCGGGGCGGTAACCATGACGGCCATTTCAGCCATCGATATGGCTCTATGGGATATCAAGGCGAAAACACTGAACACGCCTTTATATAACCTGCTGGGTGGAAAAAGCCGTAACGGTATTCTGGTATATGCACATGCTAATGGTAAAAATATTAATGAAGCTATTGAAAATACCGGGAAAGAAATTGAAAAAGGCTTTCTTGCGGTAAGAGTTCAATCAGGAATACCGGGTATCGGTCATACCTATGGAGTTGCCGAAGGAAATAAACCTTACGAACCGGCACAAAAGGGTCTTCCGCGTGAAGACTACTGGGATTCAACAAAATATCTCAATTTTATTCCTTTTCTATTTGAAAAAGTGCGTGAGGTTGTAGGAAATGATATTCATTTGCTGCATGATGTGCATCACCGGTGTACACCAATTGAAGCAGCAAGGCTGGCCAAAGAACTCGAGCCTTTTCATTTGTTCTGGCTCGAGGACCCGGTAAGCGGCGAACTGCAGGAAGGATTAAGACTGGTACGTCAACACTCAGTTACTCCAATTGCAATTGGTGAGGTTTTTAACACAGTCTATGATTATACCACGCTAATAACCGAACAATTAATTGATTACATCCGTATGCCGCTTGTGCATGGGGGCGGTATCACTCATTTAACTAAAATTGCTGCTATGGCATCGATATACCACATTCAAACCGGTTTTCATGGCGCTACTGACCTTTCGCCGGTAAATATGGCAGCGGCCCTGCATTTCAACACAGCCATCAATAATTTTGGCATACAGGAATATATGCCACATCAGGATATAGTGCATGAAGTCTTTAGTATTAATTATCATTTTAAAAGTGGCTATATGTATATAAATGACGCACCGGGCATAGGTGTCGATATTGATGAGCAGAAAGCCCGGAAGTTTCCATATTCAATGGCATGCCTGCCTGTAAACCGCAAAACCGACGGGACAATGTTTTACTGGTAAATCCCAAAATATGAAACTTATTGATCCTATTGACGCCAAGACACGGGCAAATTTGATGTATTTTTAGAGGAGATTAGTCATTAGGAGTGAAGCGCCCCGATTTAGAAAAACAAGGTTAATGACAAATCCGTGTTAATAAAAAAACCTGTGCTTTTTATATGGAAATGCCCGATTAACAGCTAAATCAATATATCTAAAAATCGCTGATGTGTATAACTAAAAAGAATCGGGGACGTATCAGATAATAATTGAAAAATATAAACCTGTATGCGAAAGAGTATCTCAGTTGAAGAGACTGGCGTAGGCATATAAGAAGATAATGTAACTATAAGTTATCAATGATGAAGGTGTCGTTTTCGTTTCATATTTACAATAAATTTAATTGCAATATACAGAACCTGATTTTTTAGTTCTCTGAGATTTCTTTAAAATAAAATCCAGTTCAGCCATGAAAACTAATGATTCAATTTTCAATGGCATACTTTTATCAAATATTCTTGTGATTTCCACCAAACCATAATTATACCTTATTTTTGGTAGCATAATAACATTGGGCGTAATATTAATTCGTACTCCTGAGGCTAAGCATAAACCATAATCAGTTTGCTCAAATTCATCCCTTATATTTTTATTGTAGGTGCCTTCAGAATGTAATCCGTTAAACACATCGGTTACATAGTCACCAGAAGCTTTTGCAGCTATCAGGTATGAAAAATAAATACCCCCCTCTATAAATAAGAATTTCTTTTTACCAAAATAATAAGCCGGCAATAATGAAAATGATAAATAACTAAGCCTGCAATTCAATTCCAAATCTGTAAAATGCGAAGGGGATGCCTCAAAACCATCAAACCATGAGGCAATATTATTCAAAGATATATTTCCGCAAATACCAATATTTTTATATATAAATGTGTTAATTCCTCCACCAGCAATCCAGGAAAAACGCGGGTAAGCTTTTCCTTCTTCGATAATATTATAAGGGATTGGGAATGAAGAATAAGTCATTCCGGCATGAAAGCCAGCATCTGACTGACAAGCAGAATACTTTGAAATAAAACATAAAAGAATAATAAAATAATAAAAATTATGCATAATAAAAAGGTTTAAGTTTTCATTTCTACAAATGATTGAACCACTTATTATTTAATTCCAGATGCTTTGAAAAATGTATAGCAGAAAACCCCATCAGGTTCTGCTGTCCGATATAAATCCCTGATACCTTTTTCAAATGTCATACTATCTATAATGCCCTGTTGAATTGCCTTTTTACCAATACCTTCAATCATGGCTGTAAAAGTATTTTTGATAAATCCTTCCACAAGGTGAGGTCTGCTTGCATCAACATAAACCATCCTGGGGGAAACTGAAATTTGAGAAAGATGAACTGATTTAAACAAAGGATATAATTCTCTTCCAATATTTGAATTGCCTCCGCCCTGTTTCTGAAGCATTATCTGGCAGTTTATTGCCAGATGAGCATATTCACTGTCGGGATAAAAAAACGCTGAACCATGGTCACCTTCTATCGCAATCATGGTACCTCCCCTTTTTAATACTCTCATTGTTTCCTTAAGAGCCAGTATTGGGTTTAAAAGATGTTCAAGCACAAAACAAATAAACACAACATCGAAAGTTTCATTTTTAAAAGGTAAATTGTAAATATCCGCCTGTTTTAATTCAACATTAGCAATACCCAGAGAAGTAATCATTTCCCTGGCTTCTCTTACGGAGTCCTCTGACAAATCAACTGAAATAAAATTTGAATCAGGATTTTTTGCTGCCATTATTTTTGTCTGCGCCCCCACACCACAGCCGGCCTCAAGTACCAGACTATCTTTTGGGAATATTGAATCATGATGAATAATGTCTTCCAGCGTGTCAGCCTGATCATTAAGTCTTATCGCTTCTCTTTCAGAAAAACCATGAACATATCTGGAACTTTCCATATTCGTCTTTTTTTCAAATGTATTACTCTATTTTTATAATTTGAATTTTTTTAACAATGATTCACATGAAATGGATTTCAACATATTGATAGTGGCAATAATCATTAATATGAGTTTTTATTTAATCTGTTTTGCATTTTTGTTATATAATACGTTGATTTATCAAACATTTCTTCTAAATCATCATCATAATACCTGAGCAAATAGACTTTATTCTCTCTTAATCCGATATAATCAGGTATTTCAATATTTTCTTTTTCAAAATCTCCTTTTCTGATTATTAGAAAATGGATATACTTAAAGGATAAGTCGGAGTCATAAATCACTAACCTGTTGAAATCGGAAATCTGTGGGTCACATGCAGCGTTTAACTGGCCAATCTCAGGTTCTAAAGTTGCAGAAAATTCATCAAATAAATAAATGGGTTGCTCATAGTATTTATTAAAGAATGGCTCATAAATCCCACTATCCAGAATCAGCATTTTAATATTTTCAAAATCCTGAACCGAAAGTTTACTGGTTATATCTCTGTAATCTTGTGATAAAGGAAGTGTTTCTATGTTATTACAATTTGTTAGAATTATTATTGAAAGTAAGATAAATATATATCTCATATTAAAATCTTAAATACATACTAAATTAGCATTTATTAAGAAGTAAATTTAAATCAAATTGTATTCATCAGACAACAATTTAAACTAAATAAACCAAAAAAGTATTATTAATCTTTTAGAAATTATTGAAGGAGCATCTTTATGCCATCAGTTAATTTATCAATAACCCCTTACTTATCACATAAAAAAATAATGATACCACAACAAATCAGTTCTATGAAAGTTTTATTGTCTAGTACTTCAGCGTTTTCTTGTGTTAAAAATAAATTACGAGTTCTTTAAATTTGAAAATATTCCTGCTTCTTTTCTTGTTTTGACTATTTAAAGTTATATAAAAACTCCCCATACCCCATAGAATTTTTCAAATTCAATGGAGTAGAGTTTAAAAGCTCATTCATTAATTCCTTGCTTAAATTTATTTCTTTGTTTCCGAACCACTCAAGGCCAAATGTGTAAAAGGTCTTACCATTTACTTTGAGAAAGGTGTATTCAATCTGGCAGCCAAAATCCACAAAAGAGTTAATGGGCAATATTTGTATATTACCGCTATTGTCTTTTGTAATCTTCACTCCCATTCGGGTTTTAATGGTTTCTATCCATTGATTATGTTTTCGTGAAATAATCTCTTGTGATAGAATATCTCTGTT
>JAJUGM010000033.1 GCA_029268165.1 Bacteroidota bacterium | reverse complement strand
CACGGGACGCGTGGATTGAAACGTGAATGATTTAATAAAATTAAAAGATCCTTATGGTCGCGTCCTGCACGGGACGCGTGGATTGAAACATTGTAACTGGAATCCATAATATCCCTGTACTTAGGTCGCGTCCTGCACGGGACGCGTGGATTGAAACTTTAAAATCTCCATAATAAAAATCTTCTATTTTGTCGCGTCCTGCACGGGACGCGTGGATTGAAACATTCTCATGTATTTCAATTTCGGCGACGCTATCAGTCGCGTCCTGCACGGGACGCGTGGATTGAAACACTTCAACGCCAGTCTTGGAATGGTCAATGTGTAGACGCGTCCTGCACGGGACGCGTGGATTGAAACTTCACATTTCGGACAGAAATTGAAAGAAGCTATGTCGCGTCCCGCACGGGACGCGTGGATTGAAACACTGAAATCTCGTATCGAGGAACTGCGAAAAATCGTCGCGTCCCCCACGGGACGCGTGGATTGAATTGAGAATTCTCTTAATCCTACTTACTGTTGCTGATAAAAGCAATCTTCCTGCTGTCGGGCGACCAGCTTGGAACATTGATGGTCCCCTGTCCGCCATAAAGCCATGCAATTACCCGCGGACTCCCTCCTTCAACCGGCATCATACGCAGCATCACATGCTTATAATAAGGATGATCGTCAGGGTCAACGTCTTTACTATATGATAAAAATACTATCCAATTACCGTCGGGAGAAACATGTGGAAACCAGTTGTTATAATCATCATTGGTAATCTGTTGTTGATTACTGCCATCGGCATTCATGCGCCATATCTGCATTTTTCCCATCCGGTTAGAATTAAAATATATATACTTGCCATCGGGTGTATATTCTGCGCCGTCATCAAGCTTTGGCGTATTGGTTAATTGCACCTCCTTGCCCCCTTTTACTGGTATCCGGTAAATATCATACTGTCCGTTTCTTTCACCTGTATAAACCAGATATTTTCCGTCGGGCGACCAGCCGTGAAGGTATGAAGGTCCTTTCTGGGTAATACGTTTTGGCTTTAAACTGCCCTCGACGGGTAGAATATAAATAATAGACTGATTATCATCTTTTTTGCTATGGTGACTGATACCAATCATCCTGCCATCAAATGATAATACATGGTCGTTATTATTGGCATCAGCAAATCCCGTGTTTATCACTTTAATGGTATTATCATTCAGGTTATATGAATAAAGTAACCCATTGGAATTGAAAATAATAAGCCTACCGTCGGCTGTCCAGTTAGGCGCCTGTATTGCCTCTGAGGTTTCATAGACAATTCTTCTCTTGCCGGTTTCAATATCAAGTATTTCAAGACGGCTGCCAATATAATCACGATAGGGTACAAAATCTTCAGAAGCCGGAATGGTAATCCTTACATTATGAAAAACTGCTTTTTCAGCAACCTCCGGATTATGCGAACAAATAAACAAACCGGCATATACTTCATTATTCAGTATAAACTCATTCATCTGAACTACAGAAAAAGGTTCACCCCACTTTGCAACTGACATAAAATATGTATGTCCTTTTCGCTCAAGCTGAATCAACAAAGGGTGTGCAACCTCACTTCTGATCTCCTCGGTATGCTTACCTGCAATTCTCCTGTATTGTAGTGATGTCAGTCCGTCGCCATGAACTGCCACACTGATATGCGATGAGCTGGTATCAAGACTGTTTCGTATCATCCATCCTATTTTACGGTGTGGGTCCGTCCCCTTACCAATAAATTCAACGTTGGCTGTCAATATAAAATCTCCTCTCAGCTTTTTCCATAAGAAATGAAATTCGTCACGGCCAAACCAGATGTTATAACCCGAACCCTTCATAAGATATTCCTGGTTTTCAGCATTATATATCGATGACCCTTTTATTTTAACACGGCCAATATCTGTTTGTCCGTCAAATATTCCTAAAGGAATATTTTGTGTATATACAGTCATAATAAACCCAATAAAAAATAAGGTTAAGGCAGATAGTTTTTGTGCAATCATTTTTGTTGCTGATATGGTATTTTACATGAATTCACATTTTGTTGAAATATACTGCAAAATATGAATATTTCATCATAATAAAATATTTTCTCATACGCGTGTAACGCCACCGGTAACAATAAACTTCATAACTTCGGCCGGAGGTAAGTCAAGCGGGGTAACGTGTTCGGACGGTACAATAAAAAGTTCCCCCGAAAAATTATAAGAATGCGGAAAATAAACCGCTACTTTGTCTTTTATTTTTAGCTCTGATAAATCTTCCTGTGTTAAGAAACCAAGTTTTTCAAGGTTTGAAATGTGATTCACCTTTACCAGAACCGGCCTTGTAAATTTCCGTTTTTCACCTACAAAAGCATTCAGGAAATCATTTAGTGAGGTGTATATAAGTTTAATAATTGGGGCCTTTTTCATCAGGCTGTCAATGAGGTCGCGCATTGGGCGAAAAAGTATCGACTGGCCTATAAATCCAAGTATAATTAATAGAATAATAACTACAAGGATACCCATTCCGGGGATGTCAATATGAAAGAAGGCTTTGATATAATTTCTTGTATAGGCATCAACTACTGCAAATACTTTAAAAATAATGAAAATGGTTATTCCCACCGGGGCAATGAACAAAAGTCCCTGCATTAGATAACGGATTAACTTGTTAAGCACGTTTCTTTTATCTGATTTCATACTTTTTTTATTTAGTTATTATCTGTATATATTCAAATGCTAAAATGGCGGATAAAAAGCATTTTTAATATGGTTAACTGACGGAATTCCCGATTTTAGAATAATAGAAATTATGTCAAAACGGATGTTGGCATCAATATTATTCAAAATTACATATTCTTCTGCAGCTTCTATGAGAAATACCTGTTTTTTATAATCCACAGCTTCTTCAGGGCTTCCATAACGCTCATCTGTGCGGGTTTTTACTTCAATAAAAATAATATCCGACTGGTCAGCAGCAATTATGTCAACTTCTTTATGGTGAAACCGCCAGTTTCGTTCCATAATGCGATAGCCATTATTGAGAAGGTAATTTACAGCAATGTCTTCACCTTTATTTCCTAAAGATGTACGTCTGTTCATGCATTTATTAAAATTGCAGGCTGCATTTGTCTGGTTCTACCTGCATTGTTATTTCTCTGCCTAATATAAGCGTCATATTTGGTCTGATATGACCGGCAGGGAAATTAAACATAACAGGAAATTTATAATCATCCACTGCTTCAAGAATAATTTCATTGGCCGATTTATCAAACCCTGAGACCGATACTTTCATACCGCTCATTCCGCCTACGATAAGTCCGGCCAGGTCCTTCAGTTTGCCGCTTATTTTGAAATTCATGATTATCCGGTCAATATGATAAAGATACTCATTAACATCTTCAATAAAAAGAATTTTTCCTTTTGTATCAATATCCAGGCTGGTTCCTCTTAAACTATAAAGGACCGACAAATTACCGCCGATAAGTATTCCGGACGCTTTGCCGGTGCGGTTATTTGCATGTGGTTTAATAACATATCCGCTCAGTTCGCCAAAAAGTGCTTTTTTTAATGAATCAACTGATGACAGATCTTTTTTACGATTTGAAAAATGCCGTGGCATTATGGCGTGCAGGCTCTCCGTACCGGTATTCTGCTGTAAAAAAGTATGCAAAACGGTAATATCGCTGCATCCGACTATCCATTTCGGATTTTTTTGAAAATTCCTGAAATCAAGTTTATGAATAATTCTTATGGTACCATATCCGCCCCGTGCGCAAACAATGGCTCTGATACTTTTATCATCAAGCATTTGTTGAAAATCTGAAATTCTTTGAGCGTCGGTGCCTGCAAAAGAATTCTTTTTAAGGTAAAGGTTTTTACCTTCCTTGACGATTAGTCCCCAACTTTCTGCCAGCTTTTTAAATTCCTGTATTTCTTCGGCAGTAACAAAGCTGGCAGGTGCAACTATCCCTATAATATCGCCCGGCTGCAAATAAGTCGGTGTAATCATAATGCCCGAAATAATAGCTTATGAGTTTGAAATACGGTTGTTTTAAATATCTTTGCCAAATTAATAAAACTTATTCATTGATTTTTATAATATTTTAATTTTCTGATTCAGATTATAAAAGGCACATGATGCAAAAAACTCAATTACACCAATAATGAAATCTGAAACATTTGATCCCGAAAACTTTCGGGACTATCATGCTTTAACAACAATTTATTATTATGATGAAAAAATATAAGCGTTATCTTATCACTGCCGCTCTGCCTTACGCAAATGGACCCGTACATATTGGCCACCTGGCCGGTGTTTATGTTCCTGCCGATATCTTTGTCCGCTACCTCAGGCTTAAAGGCGAGGATGTTTTATTTATCTGTGGCTCCGACGAACATGGTGTTCCTATCACTATCAAAGCTCGTCAGGAGAAAGTATCTCCTCAGGATATTGTCGATAAATATCATAATCTGATCAAAGAGTCATTCAGGGAATTTGGGATTTCATTTGACATTTATTCACGCACCACCTCAAAAATTCATTACCAGACAGCCTCTGACTTCTTTAAAACCCTTTATGAGAAAGGCGAGTTTATTGAGAAAACAACAAGTCAGTACTTTGATGAAGAAGTAAACCAGTTTCTGGCCGACCGTTATATTGTTGGAACATGCCCCCATTGTGGAAATGACTCAGCTTATGGTGACCAGTGCGAAAAATGTGGCACCTCATTGAGCGCTACTGACCTCATAAATCCCCGTTCCATGCTGAGCGGCAGTAAGCCTGTCCTGAAAAATACATTACATTGGTTTTTACCACTTGACAAACACGAAAAAGAGCTCAGAAAATGGATACTTGAAGAACATAAAAACTGGAAGCCGAATGTATACGGGCAATGTAAATCATGGCTCGATGCCGGCCTTCAGCCAAGGGCTGTAAGCCGTGACCTTGACTGGGGTATTCCGGTGCCACTGGAAGGAGCCAAAGGAAAAGTGCTTTATGTTTGGTTTGACGCGCCAATAGGTTACATATCGGCCACAAAAGAATTTACTCCCGAGTGGGAAAAATACTGGAAGCAAAATGATACAAGGTTGATTCATTTTATTGGAAAAGATAACATAGTTTTTCACTGCATCATTTTCCCGGTGATGCTTAAAACACACGGAGGTTATATTCTCCCCGACAATGTCCCTGCCAATGAATTCCTTAACCTCGAAGGCGACAAAATATCCACATCACGAAACTGGGCTGTATGGCTCCATGAGTATCTCGATGATTTCAAAGGCAAACAGGATGTGCTGCGGTATGTATTGTGTGCTACCATGCCCGAAACCAAAGATAATGACTTTACATGGAAAGATTTTCAGGCAAGAAACAATAATGAATTGGTTGCCATACTGGGCAATTTTGTTAATCGCTCTCTTGTCCTGACTCATAAGTATTTCAACGGGAAAGTACCTGAAATAGGTAATCTGAATGATTTTGATAATCAGACACTGAATGAAATAGTTAATCTGAAACAAAACCTCGAGGAAAATCTTGAAAATTTCCGTTTCAGGGATGCCTTAAAAGCCGGTATGGATCTGGCACGATTAGGCAATAAATACCTTGCCGATACTGAACCATGGAAGATTATTAAAACCGACCCGGAAAGAGTGAAGACTATTCTTCATATCTCATTACAGATTACGGCAAATCTGGCAATCATACTTGAACCTTTCCTGCCTTTCACAACTACAAAGTTATCAGAGTACCTCAACCTTGGCAAGCTGAAATGGCGCGACGCAGGAAATATCCAGTTGCTTAAACCAGGCGCAGAAATTAAAGAACCCGGATTGCTCTTTGAAAAAATTGAAGATGATGTTGTTGAAAAACAATTGCAAAAGTTGCAGTCTGTAAAAAATATAGCAGTCCAAAATATTCAGGTGAAGCCTCAGAAAAATGCAATAAGTTATGACGATTTTGCAAAAATGGATATCCGCACAGGTACAATCCTTGAAGCCAGCAAAGTACCCAAAACCGACAAGTTAATGCAGCTTAAGATAAAAACAGGTATTGATGAGCGGACGGTAGTATCGGGTATCGCCGGCTATTTCAAACCCGAAGATTTGATGGGCAAACAGGTGTGCCTGCTAGCCAACCTCGAGCCAAGAGTAATAAAAGGTATTAAATCACATGGCATGATTTTGCTGGCAGAGGATTCAGATGGAAGGCTTGTTTTCGTAACGCCCGAGCAAAAGGTATCAGATGGTTCGGAAGTAAAATAACGATGCCCGAAAATTCAGGCCTCTTACCAGTGAGGTGATTAGCCGTTATTTTTCTAAAATCCATAAAGGTAAATCAAGTTCCTTCCTGAGTTTACGCATTTCAGCAAGAGCTTGCTCCCTTGAAGGGCATGAGATAAGGCTAACATAAAAAAACTCATTCTTTTTACTGACTATTTTTGGAGAATATCCTTTTTTTTCAAGCATTGCTTTCTGTTTGTCAGCATTCCCCGGTATAAGAAAACTACCCGAAATAATATGAAAATTGCCTTCTTCACTATACGCGGGCTGTATGGCAGCATGTTGCTCAACGTTATTGTTATTATTTGCTTGTTGCAAAGGTTTTTCCAGTGAAGGTTCCTTATAATAAAGTGCTTTTTCTTTAGATGATTTCTCGCTTAATTGTTTATCAACGGATTTCAATAAAGAGTCTTCCTCAGAGGGGACTTGTTTGCCAAAGATAATCCTCTCTGGTTGTTTTTCTTTTTCTTTCGAAAATGCTGATTTTGAAATCAATGTTTTTATGTACCTGTCATAAAATCCGGAAAAGTATAAAATACCTCCGCTAATCAATAATAACATTATAATAATTGCTGCCACAGGGAGAAATCTGCGTCTTGGCACTGGTTTTGGTTTTGGCGAAACCGTCTGCTCAGGCTTTCTGACCGGTGATTGCGCCATTCCCTGAGGCGATTCATTATACTTTTTTGTGAGGGGGATCTCAACAGAAGTCAGCCCAAATGCATCTAACAGATAATTTTCTTCTGCCAGAGGTTCAAATACCATACCTCCTGAAACCGATTTTGATATTTTGCCTATTCCCTCAAGTTTTACATAGCCTTTTTCCAGAATGGTTTTGTGGAGGTATGCAACATACTGGCTTATCATTTCGCCAGCCTTTGCTTCTGTAATTTTTTGTTTATTTGCTATATGCGATATAAGCATGTTATCCCCTTTGTCCTTGTTGATATCCAGGAATAGTTCACGGGATGGAGGATCAATGACATTTGTGTTTTTTCTGATTCTTGCAGGTTTATATCTGGTGGCAAAACATCCGAAGCCCTGAAGAATCACTTCTTCGTGCAATAGTATCAGTTCTTTTATGTAGGGTGCCAGATCCAATTTTATACAAATTCTTGGGTTAAATATACAATGTAACAAAGGTAATAAAATCTTAATGAATGCGTATTTATAAACACCCTGCAGTGTTTTTTCAACGGTTTGCTTATTTTAGACCTTATGATATTTTCATTCTCCTTTTCGTTTCATTATCTTCGCAGTGTATTAATATAATAACCGGTTTAACACCAAATTTTGCACAAAGAATGAGGCAAATACAGATGGTTGATCTGCACGGGCAATACCTTAAGATAAAGGAAGAGATCAACGGAGCTATACAAGGTATTATTGAATCTGCAGCCTTTGTTAAAGGCCCCGAGGTGAAAGCATTTGAAAAAGAACTGGCACAGTATCTCGGCGTGAAACATGTAGTAGCTTGTGCCAACGGAACCGATGCACTGCAGGTTGCACTGATGTCACTTGGCCTTGAACCAGGCGATGAAGTGATTACGCCCGATTTTACTTTTATTGCTACTGCAGAAGTTATTGCTCTGCTGGGGCTCAAACCGGTGCTCGTTGATGTAAATCCGGATGACTTTAATATCAATACTGAAAACATTAGAAAAGTTATTAATAAAAATACAAAAGCGATATTGCCAGTCCATCTTTTCGGACAATGTTCAAACATGGAAGAAATAACCGACATTGCGGCAAGATATAATCTGCATATCATTGAAGATAATGCTCAGGCTATCGGAGCAGATTTCATTTTCAGCAATGGTCAGACAAAAAAAGCAGGAACTATAGGGAAAATTGGATGTACATCTTTCTTTCCCTCAAAGAACCTGGGCTGTTATGGCGATGGAGGCGCTTTATTTACAAATGACGACGCATTGGCAGAGAAACTTTCAGTTATTGTAAATCACGGCATGAAGGTGCGGTATTATCATGATATGATTGGTGTGAATTCACGTCTTGACAGCATACAGGCAGCTATTTTACGAGTTAAACTGAAATATCTTGATGATTTTATAAAAGCCAGGCAAAAAGCAGCGGCTTTTTATGACAATAGGTTCATGGAGTCAGAAGAAATTATTATTCCTCACAGAAATTCTTTCAGCACACACGTTTTTCATCAATACACCATCAGACTTAAAACCAAAAAACGTGATGAACTTAAAGCATATCTGGATTCAAAACAAATACCCAGTATGATTTATTACCCGGTTCCATTGCACCGGCAAAAGGCCTTTCAGTATTTAGGCTTACATGATAATGACTTTCCGGTAACGGAAAATCTGTGTAATTCGGTTCTATCTTTACCAATGCATACGGAACTTGATGATGAACAACTGGAATATATTGTCTCAGAGGTTATTAACTTTACTAAAATGCCTTAAACAATTATGGAAAACGAATATTATGCCCACGAAACAGCCGTAATAGACGATGGTTGCAAAATAGGAAGAGGAACAAGAATATGGCATTTCACCCATATAATGCCGGGGTGCACCATTGGAAACAATTGCAACCTGGGACAAAATGTGGTTGTAATGCCCGAAGTAATACTGGGTAATAATGTTAAGGTGCAGAACAATGTTTCAATTTACACAGGTGTTATTTGTGAGGATGACGTATTTCTGGGGCCTTCAATGGTATTTACCAATATTATCAATCCACGGAGCGCGATTATCAGAAAAGATCAATACATGAGTACTTATGTTGAAAAAGGTGCTACTGTAGGGGCTAATGCGACTATTGTATGTGGCGTCCGCATTGGCCGTTATGCTTTTATTGGCGCCGGCGCTGTTGTTACACATGATGTGGCTCCTTACTCACTTGTCGTCGGAAATCCTGCAAGACATATTGGATGGATGAGCGAATACGGCCACCGGCTTTATTTTGATGAAACAGGCATTGCTGAATGTCCCGAAAGTAAAGAAAAATACCAATTGATTAATAATCAGGTCAGAAAACTAAAATAATATAATTCAATAAAAATGAAATCCTTAATATTGGTTACCGGAGGCACAGGCTATATTGGTTCGCACACTGCAGTTGAACTCATTGAAAACGGTTTTGATACTGTTATTATTGATAATCTTTGTAATTCGAAACCCGAAGTGTTAGACGGAATCGAATCAATCACAGGCGTAAAACCATATTTTGAAAATTTTGACCTGTGTGACCTTGACCGGCTAAGGCAATTTTGTAAAAAATACAAAAGCATAAAAGCGATAATTCATTTTGCAGCACTTAAAGCAGTCGGCGAATCAGTTGAAATACCACTTGATTATTATCACAATAATTTTGAGTCATTAATAAACCTGTTACGTGTAATGGGTGAATTTGATATTCCAAACATGGTGTTTTCGTCTTCCTGTACTGTTTACGGACAACCTGATAAGCTGCCTGTAACCGAAGATTCACCTGTTAAAAAAGCCAGTTCGCCTTACGGAAACACAAAGCAGATTTCCGAAGAAATTATTCAGGATGTCATAGCAGCCAATCCTAAAATAAAGGCGATTTCATTACGTTATTTTAATCCCATCGGAGCACATCCTTCAGCTAAGATCGGCGAATTGCCTTTGGGTGTGCCGCTTAACCTGGTTCCTTACCTCACACAGACCGTAATTGGCATAAGACCTGAACTGAGGGTTTTCGGAAATGATTATGACACGCCTGACGGAACCGGAATAAGAGATTATATTTATGTTGTTGACCTGGCTAAGGCTCATGTTATTGCAGTAAAACGTCTTCTTGAAGAAAAAAATAAAAATCCTTATGAAGTTTTTAATCTGGGCACCGGAAGGGGCTATTCAGTTTTTGAAATTATCAGAACTTTTGAAAAAGCTACCGGTGAGAAGGTAAAATACAAAATTTATCCCCGAAGGCCAGGCGATATAGCAGCAGTTTATGCAGATACCTCGCTTGCTAATCGTGAATTAGGCTGGAAAGCGGAAACTTCGCTCGAACAGACGTTGCTTACAGCATGGAACTGGGAGAAGGCAATTCGTAATAAAAAGTGATTCAAAAAAATGAAAAAGACTGTTTTAATCACTGGCGGTGCAGGTTTTATTGGCTCACATGTTGTGAGACTTTTTGTTAATAAATATCCCGATTATCTGATTATTAACCTTGATAAACTCACCTATGCAGGTAATCTTGAAAATCTGAAAGATATTGAAAATAAACCCAACTATCGTTTTGTAAAGGCCGATATTGTCAGTGCAGATCAAATGCTACAAATTTTCAACCAGTTCAGATTTGATGGTATTATTCACCTCGCTGCCGAATCACACGTTGACCGGTCAATCAGCAGACCGATGGATTTTATATACACCAATATAATCGGTACTACCAATCTCCTGAACATGGCCCTCGGACAATGGAAAAATAATTTTCAGGATAAAGTTTTCTATCATATTTCCACCGATGAAGTCTTTGGTTCTTTAGGGCAGGAAGGCTTTTTTACCGAACAATCGGCATACGATCCGCGGAGTCCTTATTCAGCTTCAAAAGCCTCCTCAGACCACATGGTAAAAGCCTATCATAATACGTATGGCTTACCTGTACTGATTTCCAATTGCTCTAATAATTACGGGCCTAATCAGTTTCCCGAGAAGTTAATACCACTGGCTATCAATAATATTTTAAACCAAAAACCCATACCGGTTTACGGCAAAGGAGAAAATGTACGCGACTGGCTGTATGTTGAAGACCATGCTCAGGCTATTGATATAATTTTTCATCATGGTAAAAAAGGTGAAACATATAATATTGGGGGAAACAATGAATGGAAAAATATTGACCTCATCAGGCTTCTTTGCCGGATAATGGACAGAAAACTCGGAAAGCCTGAAGGCGATTCAGAACGACTTATTACATTTGTAAAAGACAGGGCCGGACATGATCTGCGATATGCTATTGATGCAACTAAATTAAAGAAGGAGCTGGGCTGGCAACCTGCGCATACCTTTGAAACAGGGCTTGAAAGAACTGTCGAATGGTACCTCCTTAACCGAAAGTGGCTTGAAAATGTTTTAACAGGTGAGTACGAAAAATATTACGAAAGACAATATCAGCACCGCTGATTTTAGCAAATTACCTATGAGGGCATTTATTCAGATTAATCAGCTACCTGCCAATACGGTATGATATTTTAAACAGAAAAATCATGTGGGGATGAACCTTGAAGATTTCACCCATATCATCTGAAAATGAGTAAAGGCCGGTGTCTTTATAACGAAACTGAGAAAACGACCAAACAAGATAAGCAGTTGATCCGGGTAAATATTCCCAGCGGGCAACCAGATTTGAACGATATTCAAAACGATTGAAATCAGGGTTGTCAAACCATATTTCAGCACTGCCGTCAAGATTGGCATCCACAGCATATTTTATTTTATCATCCTGAAAATGTTGGCTGATTTGTGTATTACTAAATTCGTAATACCTATCGGAAAGCCTGTGAGATAAAGGGTTTGATATTCTGCTGAAATGATTATAATCACCGGCTGAAACAAAAGGCATTCCGTAATACTGGATGGTAAAATCGGGAGATATATTATAAGTAATTCTTATAGTAACACTGGTTTCAATCTGCTTCATTTTACCTCTGATATAATGCATGACAGAAAGTGAGTCTTCAACATTATTGACAAAAGCGAGCATCTGATTATTAAACATAGCAGCAGGCGAAAGCGAAATCTCTAATGCTTTACTTATACGCCAGTCAATGTCGGCATAACAATTTATGATACTGAATTCATGGTTTAGTCCGAAATAATTATTCCCTCCGAGTGAAAAAATCAGTTTTTTCCTGCTGTTGGTTGAAATATTTAAGAATGCATTAAATGATGGTTCCGACAGTAAAGAAGGCCCTCCACGCAATTCGGTAGTCGATAAGCTGGTAGTATTGTATTCCATACCTAATGATGCAAACCAATAGTTTTTGAAACGGGTATTGATATTCCAGTTTCCGCCCAGGTATATTTTTTCCCAGCCAAATGTTGAACCAAACCATTGGTTAAAATTTACAAAAAAGTTTCTGAAAATACTGAATGGTTCGTAATTATGGTATCCTATCCAGAACACCTCCTGAATGATGTCAGGCGTATAAAGATACCCCATATCGTTTAGTTCGAGCGAAGGCGAACGCCATGTAACCCATATCAGAAATGGCCACTTACTGTTTCCTGCTCTTCCGCCTGTTACGGTGCCTCCATGACCGATTAGGCTTGTCAGTGATGAATCAACATGAAGATGAGGGGCATCAGGACGCTGAAAATACCGGGGTGCTGAAGTCTGTGTTTCAAGAATAGCATCTTTTGTGCCAGAAACGTAACTAAAAAGTGTCTTTAAGTTGAAATAATAGGTTTTGTTTTTCCATTGATGGTTGAAATCAATTCCTCCTGAATAGGCTGATTTATGAAGTTTAAGCAATACCGGGTCGTCAAGGCGGCGGTTTGTAGCTGCAAACATGCCGCCAATCCGCGTATTTCCTTTATTAAAATCTTTCTGGATTCTTCCTGCTATATAATTGGTAAAAGGCTCAACAGGTTCGCTGTAGCGTTTTCCTGCACTATCAATAACAGCCTCTTCGCGCTGAGTAACCGCCTCAAGCAAACCCACTGACCATCCTTTACGCGTTTTTCCTGTTAACCGACCTGCAGCAATAATTGTTGTATTCAGTGGCATTTTTACATATTCGTTATCATCAACATCAGGGTATAACTGAGGTGACCTTCCTATGCGTCTTGAATAAAGAAGATTATCAGTACTCAGCGGGCCGCCCTGCGTCATATTGAAATTCATAATGTTACGGCCTTCTATAAAAAACAACCTTTTTTCTTCGTAATAAGTTTCAAAAGCTGTAAGGTTCACAACCGACGGATCGGCCTCTACCTGCCCGAAGTCGGGATTAACAGTAAAATCAAGTGTTAAATCATTTGTTATACCAATCTTTCCGTCAAGACCTCCTGAAAACCTGTTTCCTTTACCCGTTTCAAATGGATTTTCTTCACTTTTTTTATACCTTTCAACCTCTGCTATTGCATAAGGTATGATATCTGCTTGTTTGTGTGGTGATATCCCGTTTATACCTTTCAATTCGCCAAAAAAACTAACCCACCCCGGAGCATTGTTCGATATGAGTTTCCAGCCGGAATCCTCGCCTTTCCTGAAAAGATGCCTGCCAACCTGCAATCCCCATATATGTTCATTTTGTTTGCCAAAACGCAGCTGAGCTATAGGAATTTTCATTTCTGATGTCCAGCCGCCGCTGTCGATAATGGTTTTTACATACCATATCGGATCCCAGTCATAATCCCAGTTATTGCCATCTTCAGTAACAGCAGCATCAATTTTAACTCCGGCGGCATTAACTGCAAATACAAAAGCAGTGCGTTTATCATGATAAGTATCAAAGGCGATTCCCACTAAGTCACCTTCCTCATCATCACGCCTCGACATGCGCCTTATAATGCTGTCGGGCGAAGAGTCAAAAGCCCTTATTGCTACATATATAAAATTGTTGTCATAAAGTATTTTAAATTTTGTTGGCTGGGAAGGTGGCCGGTTTTCATAAGGGGTTAGCTGAACAAAACCATCACCCCATTCGGCTGCATCCCATGAATGTTCGATTATTTCACCATCAACGATGATTTTGTCGCCTGACCATCGACTGGCAGTGTAGATTTTGTTCTGCCCTTGTATTAAAATAAAAATAGCAAAGAACAGAAATAAAATTGAGAAAAGCTTTTTCATAAAAATGCCAAGAATCAATTACTGTAGAAAATATGACGTAAAATAAGTCCCGAATGCTGCATTAAAAAATGATAAATGTTGTTATAGCATGTTAATATTAGAAATAAAGACCGTTATAATGCTTCTTACCCTATATAAAAGAACTATTTTAACTCAAGTACGATGAATACAAATTAATCCGTTCGAATAAAAATTATTGTTGGAGGAATTTTAACAAGTAGGAGTGAATGTTGATGGGGCTTTGCCCCAAACCCCACATCCTTTTTTGTCTTGACACAAAAAAGGATGCAAAAAAAGTCAAGGCTCAGGCAGTTTTCCCTAAAAACTACGGCTCGCCGGGCATGCGCAATACAACAGATAGCAAGGTTGGCGGTTAATAATAACCAGGTG
>JAJUGM010000032.1 GCA_029268165.1 Bacteroidota bacterium | reverse complement strand
ACTATAATTATTATTTGCTTGTTAATATTTTAATCGAATGCCTGGAAGGTTATCTTTTAGAATACAAAAAAACAGAAAATTAGACAAGTCAATTAACCGCATAATTGACGGACAGCTTGAGATAGCAACCGATTTTTGCAGGTTACCGGTTGCTGAGGCTGAATATGCCGTTCATGAAATACGAAAGACCATGAAAAGGTTGAGGGCTGTTTTGCATTTAACCCGTTTTGCAATCGGTGAAGAAAGATTTAATACTGAAAACAACCGGTTGAGGGAAGTGACTTTTTTGCTCACCAGCCTTAGAAAAAGCGCTGCACATGTAAGCACTTTTAATTCTGTTGCTGAAACCGGTATTTTTAAAGGACAAACCCAGGCTGTTAATGAATTAAAGGAATACCTTTTTAATAAAAAGAAAGAAGAATATGATAAATTATACATGAAGCAGCATGCGCTGGAGATATGTTATCAACATTTATCCGAAATTAAAGCCATGCAGCCGCTTATTGTTGCAGTAAATGCAGACGACTTGAAAAAGGAAATATTTTTGAAAGGGATGAGAAGAACATATAAAACCGGGTGTAAAAGGCTGCATTTAGCCCTGTCTGATTCATCCATAGATAACAATCATAATTTCCGCAAGTCGGTTAAGTATCTTTGGTATCAGATGCAGCTTTTAAAAAATCTTTGGCCCGGAGTTTTAGGCAGATATATAATTGCGTTGGACAGTATAGGTGAGAGGCTTGGCACAGAGCATGATCTGGCTGAACTGGAAATGGAAATAACTAACAATAAAATTCTTAATCCTACAGCGTTAGAGAAAATCAGATCAGGAATTGGATTAATCAGGAAAAAAAATCAGCAACAGGCATGGCCAATAGCTATGAAGGTATATGCAGAAAGTCCGGGTGCTTTTACCCGCCGTATCAATGCCTACTGGGATGCTTATTTTGGATATTGATTTTCTTATTTTTGCTTTATCTGCCTTGGTATAAGTATCTTTTATGGTTTGAATGATTACATTAAACTTAGAAACTGTTTAAGTTTAAAATTATTATTATAGAATCTGTTCCTTTGTGAATTCTTTGTGCCTTAGTATCTTAGTGGCTAAAGTTTTTATGCCTCAAAGGCTCTAAAACGCAAAGATTCACAAAGGTTTATAAAAATTTAAACAGTCTCTTAGAGAATAATGCAAATGAACATATAAGGAGAAAGCCAGAATACCTTGGAATGCATTTTGAGGGCATTGGAAAATAGCAGGAAATATTTTATCAGGAAAAAAAAATTACAGGGTATAAGTTGAAAACCTATCCATACAAATCGCAAATAATTAAAAACCTGCTTCAGCTTAATATTATTTTCAGAAACAGATTGAGTTCAATCGCGGGACCTCATAGCCGGAGGCTTTGACCTGCATGAAGCCCTGATTATTGTGTACAGGCATTTATTATGTTTTCAATTAACTCACCCCCAAGATTAATGAGTATATCTAGATCTTTCTTTTGGTAAATCCATTGATTTGTTTCCAAACCTATTACCTTCTTATCTTTTAATTCTTTGACTACTTGAATATAGTCTTTTTGAACTATTAATTTTATAGGCTGAATATTATCATTAATTTTTTGAAAGAGTGAAATGGACTGTTCAGTCAATGCCCGTGGTATACATTTTGATTTTGAAGTAATAGTAAAATATTGATCAATGGGCTTTAGACCAGTTTTCCTTTTGTTATATCGAATAAAATAATCCAACCAATCTTTCTTGTAAATATTAAATTCCAAATCCTCAATAAGATTGAATGATTTATATATACCTGAAAAAGTTTTAGACGTATATACTTTTGTTGTGTATGAATCAAAAGCACAGAAAAACAAAGAATCCTTTTTAAATACCACATATTTAGTCTTTGAAACAGGATTATTGGTAGCTAAGTAATATTTATCTGTGCTTTGATGAGTATCATAAGTTAACCCTAATTCCTTGGGATAATCTAATAATATTTCAAAGGCATTCCTTTCGTTCATGGAGTTTTCATGCTAGTGTACAAACAAATATAACAAATCAATTGCTCTTTATATCCGTTACAAGGCGAAAAAAGTCTATTGTTTTATTGCTATTTCATAATCTTTGAACCAGCTTATTAATTTCTGTAAGGCTTTACAACCGATGACAAGAAAGTTCTGTTTTGCGTAATTCCTGTTTCTTTGTTCTTCTCCGAAGGCTTTCGGAGCTTGATTCTTGGTTCTTTTATTTATTTAGATACTAATCAATTATTTTAAAATCTCATTTACCGCATTCACCAGATAAATATAAGCCCCGGCCATATTAACCACATATTCGTTTTCTCCCCATAAAAACGGCCAGTCTTCTTTATTTTCAGGAAAATCAGGCTTTAATATCAATACTCCCGGAACTGTTCCGCCGGCAATGAAGGAATAAGCGGCACGGTTGTTACCATAGGCTATTTTTTTTGACACGGTGCCGACTCCCGAGCCAAATGAGATGGCAGATTCAGGGTGGCATCCTAGCAGGTAATTAAGGCCGTTGAAAACATAATCCTTATTCATTATTTCCGGAAAATATTTCAAGATCATATAGTTAGTAATAGCCTGATACATAATACGGCCGTTGCCTGCCCAGCTGCCGGTTGAAACATCTACACCAAAGGGATTTGAGGAGATAACTTGATCTGATTCCCGGATGTATTTCTGAGAAAGATTTTTTATGGCATCCCTGTATTTTTTATCCATATAGGGTATAACTCTCAGCGCGTATGTGGCATTTATCGTAAAATTGCTGGCAATATAAGGCAGTAATTCAGTAATTCTTTTTTTGTATTTTTCCGCACCTGTCGTAATAAGCAGTTCGGTTGCTGCAGCAAGTTCTTCCTGCTCGAGCGGCCCGCCGGTTGTATTTCCCCAATGGAATAAGTATGGTTCATGTGAATGTTCTTCATCCCATATCTTTATGGCTGTTTCAAGGCATTCACCAGCCAGGGTGTCATTGTAGTTCTTCAATGTCCTGCTGGCAGCAGCCAATGCCGCAATTGATCCATAGTTTAATGCCGATGATCTGCTTGTGAATGCCCAGCGGTCATCATTTTTTCCGCTTCTGAACCCATTGGTTTCATTGTATTTCAATTCAGGGTTAAATACAAGATTATCCGTAATGGTTGAGGCATCGCCCAGGTGAGTGTATTGCGATAAGTCAGATACAATAATGCCTGGAATAGCATGGCCAATGGTCCTGAATTGGGCAATCAGAGCAAGTGTGCCATGTTCAATCTGTTGAATAATATCAGGCTTGCCGTCAGGAATATGAATATCAACGTAACGGTTTTTTTGGTCAATTGTAGTGGCATCACGCACAATTTTAAAATCTTCCCATGCATGAACAAGCATGGAAATCAGATGATAATGTGTTTGTGTTCGAAGGTCGAAATCACCTGCGTCAAACCAGCCTCCTCTGTTAAGACCGGGAATATGTTCACCGGGTTTATAAGGTGAATCGGTTTCTGGTCCTTGTGCATATAAATCAAAATGCTGATGGTTTACAGGTGCCTGCAGGGCATCATCCAGGTGCGAAGCTCCGTGCCATACACGGTACGCTTCGTTAACAAACATGTGGTCCATCTGCACCGGCAAAAAAACGTCAAGAGCCTGTTGCCATGCATTCTTATAAATATCACGTGAGATAAGAAAAGGGCTGGTCTTTACATTGCCATAAACAATGCAATATATGCCTTCTTCGTTAATTTGAGAAAAGTCAAATGTATAATATTCATAGCGCAAATACTTCCCCCATTTTTTTGGCAGGGCGCTAAGGCAGGGTATTGCTTCACCGCTTTGATTAATTTTAAAAAGTTCGGCTTTATTCAAGGCTTTATCATTCTTATCAAGCTCAATTACAGCCGTTTTTGTCTGATCGGGATGATAACCAAGTTGTGAATGGGCAATTACCGGTTGCCTGATCCAGTTGTTAATTGTACTGGCAGTTAAAAACCACTCTACAACAACACCAGTCTGATCGGGCGGAATTAATGTTCGTGCAACAAACCATCCGTTCTGTGCAGTATTACGTCCATCATAAAGCTTAATGCTTCCTTTTGACGAGTGCAATGTAATATGTCTTTCAGGGTCTTCAGGTGAAAGCACAAACTGCTTGCCCTCAGCCAGCGGGTTGGAGGCTGGTATTCCTAATTTATCTTTTTCAACAATGTCAGAGGGATATAATGGGAAAATACCAGCATTTGCATCCATGTAATAGGTTCGCTGAAAGTAAGCCGGTGGCAGGAATTCAATATTAAGGCCTGCCAGTCCGATTAATTTTGCAGGTAGCGGTTTATCAATAATAACCTGAATAAGCAGGCCTTCATCTCGGGATGAAGTTCTGATATGATACAGAAAATCGTAGTCAGCGTATTTCAATGTTACTTCAATGGAATTGTTTTCTCTGTCGACCTTTCTTTCCAATAACCCGGGAACAGGCTCCCACTGTCCCGGAGTGGCGCTGATCCTTACATCGCCATTTGTTGCAGTGCGAATGCCGTGATGAATTATTTCAATGCCACTCATTTTGGCATCATTAAAAAGCCCTTCGTAACAATTACTGAATACCAATATATTTAAACCCTGTTTTTCAAAATAATCCATTTCATTGATCTTCAGGCCTGTTTCGTTAGCGTTAACCCTGCTACATGAAATAATCAGGGTTGCAACAAATGCAGGAATCAGTTTTGCTGATAAAAATAATTGGGTTTTCATGTTTACCTTTTTATTAATGTATTCTTTAGTTTATGGTTTTCAGAATATGTTAGTAACAACAGTTCTGGACTTCAGCTTACTATCTGAATATCTTGTATGTTTCAGGTGGCCCCAGATAACTTGGCCTGACGCCACCCATATCAATAACAATTTTCTGAAGCACCAGCCCGGGGTCAATCATCCAGTATTTCAGTACATGCACACCGGGTTTGGAAATTCGATGTTCAGTGGTTTTAATCTTAATGTTATTGCTGACTGACTGATTCCACCACTGAGGGTACTTCCAGTCGGGCACAGTTTCATTCTCATGAAAATTGACAATTTGCGGAGTTTCATCGTCTAATGAAACCGCGAAAAGAAATCCTTTACCGCCGGTAAAGTTCAGTGTAGGTGAAAAATATGCATTTACTTTAACCCTGCCTGTGTCGGTAAAATAAATGTTATATTCAAGCCGTGTACTTTTTGCAGTTAATTGTTGCCGTGCCATTGTTACAGGGAATGGGGTAATTCCTGAAAGCGTCCTTCCGAGGCCCGGTATTATCTGCCAGTGCAGGGGATTTTCAGCAATTGCCTGTGAATAGTGCTCAGCCTCTATTGAGGCATAACCTGCATTTTCAATAAACCCCTTGAAATTTTCAGGCAGTTTAATATCGGGATTATTAACCGGAGCATATATAATTATTGGTCTGTGATCAGATATTTTCACTGAAACTGGTATAATTAACCTGCCTTTCGGAAGTTTGTTTTTGTTTAATGTAAGCCAAATGCGTTGTTCATCTGCAACCACTCCTTTCTGGACATCGGCATTAATAATATTTACAGGGATATCAATACTGAATTCAAAAGGAATCGATCCCCTGTTAAATAATTCAAAATAATGTTTTTCATGCCCATAGATAGTAAAATCGGGCAATATCAGTACTGATGTATCATCAGGCCACCAGTATTTGCTTCCTTCAACCGTAATTCCCATTTCAGCTACTGAAGGTATATCAATTTTTTTTACTACGGGTAAAATATTCCTGTCGGGCTGCTGCCACGAGGTATAACCTATGTGAGTTTGTGACATCATGTGGTTCCATTTACCACCCGTAAGCTGATGATAGGTATGGGTAAGAACGCTGTCAAAGGTAAATAATGATTTTACTCTTTCAGCATAAGAATTGGTGAGGCTACGGCCTTGTTTAAAGTACATATTATTTTTTGCAAGAGATACGTATAAATCATTTAAATTGGCACATGCTTTAACAGGAAAAAGAATCAGCTGATAATAGGCATCTTTATATTCATCCGCTAACTGGTTATATATTTTTTCCGCTTTTTCAGAAAGTAGATTGTATTCCTCAACAATTCTTTCTGCTTCAAGGTAATTTGTCAGGTTGTAGGTTTCATGGGAAAGCATTTCAGGTTTACGTCGGCTGTTATATTTTGTGTATAGGTTAAGTATTTCAGCAATTTCTGAGGCATAATCGGTTCCGAATTGTTTTTCAGCCCAGTTAATTGTGTAATCATCAAGGTTTTCGGCAGTTATCTCATCAGGATTCCATGCAAAATCAAGAAAAAAAGATAAAGGAAATTCCATAGGTTTGATATCACCTACATTTACAATCCATATCCGGTCGATACCATGTCGGTAGGCAAGATGCATCTGTTCCCAGACTTTTTGTATCTGGTTTGTATTCAACCATTTATAATTTCTTGGCCCGCCCACAAAATCAAAATGGTAATACATACCGTAGCCACCGGTTCTGTTTTTTTCTTCAGATGGCGGCACTCTGCGAATATTACCCCAGTTGTCATCACAAAGTAACAAGGTTACATCATCCGGCACACGCATTCCTTTGTCGTAATATTCCTGTACTTCTTTGTACAATGCCCAGACCTGCGGTATTGTTGAAATATCTTTGCCTGTAACTTCTTCAAGTATTTTACGCTGGTCGGCAACGATTTTTTCGAGAAGAGCAATATTGCTTTCGTCTGACATGGGCAAATCACCGTCGCCTCTCATGGCCAGTGTAACAATACTTTCGTATGACCCCATACGCTCAATTCCTTTACGCCAGAAGTTTTTTAGTTCAATTTCATTCTTCTCGTAATTCCAGGGGCCCCGGCCATATCTCCTCCATTCGTCATGGGCGCGCATCATAGGCTCATGATGAGAAGTACCGATAACAACACCATATTCATCAGCCAGTTTGGCATTAAGTGAATCATCATCATAAAAAGCATTGCCCCACATAGCCGGCCATAGAAAATTTCCTTTCAGCCTGAGTATTAACTCAAATACATGCTCGTAAAATTTGTGATTAAACCCGCCAAATTTTTCGTTAGTCCACCCCGATAGGGCTGGTGCCTCATCGTTGATAAAAATGCCTCTGTATTTCACAGCAGGCTCACCTGCCGTATATCTGCCGGGTTTCACGAAAAGAGCATCATGATGTCTGACCGGGACATCAGCCCACCAGTACCATGGAGATACTCCGATTTTTTCCGACAGGTCGTAAATTCCATAGATGGTTCCTCGTTTATCACTTCCTGCAATAACCAGGGCTTTTTCAACACCTTTGAAAGGTTTATCGATTACCTGTATGATGTGTTTTTCCCATTTACCTTTAAGGTCTGAGATATCTATCTTTTTTTGTTTGACAAGCTGGTTAATCAGTATGCTTTTTCCGAGCGTTCCTGCAATTACAATATTGTTTGCTTCCGGAATTTTATTGGTATAGATTTCAGGTAAAACACCGGTTACTTTTTCTATGTCGTTTTTCAGGTCAACAAACGCCCTGATAACGCCCGGATAGTCATATTCATCAATAATCAACGGTGTTGCTTTATTGTTGCCAACAAGCTTAAAATCACCAGTATTAAAACTGGTTTCAACATAGCTGCTGTTTTCATTATATCCTTTCACAGTTGAACATAATGAAAATATGGTCAGCGAGAATAGGAATATTTTTTTCGTCATAATAATTTATTCAAAAGTATGATGGAACCTGCAAATTACTTATTCATCATATTCTGTTCATGAATATTTCCCGGAGTTCTTCCTTTGTGAAAATTACGGGATGATTTTTATGTTCAGTTGTTTCAACAATTTTTTTAATTTCTTCTTCAGAAAAATTAAAATTTGTCAATTTCGGTATTTTCAAATCTTTAGTAAGAGTTTCAATATAGTTTGCCACATAAAACGCATAATCTTCATCGCTTCTGCCTTCCTCTTCAGACAATATTTTGCCCAGCCTGGTGTATTTTTTAAGACTTTGATTCTGATTTTCCGATTTTAAAAGCTTTTCAACGGTAAAACGATTAATAACGCCCATTAGGGTACCACATATATATCCATGTGGGATATCCTTAAGTCCGCCTATAGAAGCCGCAAAACCGTGAACCAGTCCCAGTCCTGCATTTGCAAGAGTGATACCTGATAATAAAGCTGCATAACACATGCCCGATCTTGCTTCGGCGTTCCCGCCATCAGAAACAGCATTTCTAAGTGATTTCTTAATAACCTTAATGCCATCAAGTGCAAGAGCGGCTGTGAAACGGTTGCCTTTGACTGACAGGTATGATTCAAGCAGTTGCGTGAAGGTGTCCATCCCGCTTAATGCTGTTTGCAATGCCGGGCAGGATTTTGTAAGTTCAGGGTCAACCAGAGCGATGTCAGGCATAAAATTTTCATGCCTCAATGAACGTTTAAAACCATTTGAACCTGTCTCAGAAATAACCGCATTGCTGGTAGCTTCACTCCCTGTGCCGGCAGTTGTCGGAACAGCAATAAAAGGCACCTTACTGCCGGGGTGTTTTTTGTTTCCCACACCTTCAAGGTAATCTTTTATGGGTTGTTTTAAAGGTAACATAGCCGATACAGCCTTGCCTGTATCAATGGCGCTGCCTCCTCCTATTGAAACTACTACATTGATTGATTCATGCTGATACTTCTTTACTATAGTATCAACATCAGCAGGCGAAGGTTCATGAGCTATTTTTTCGTGATGAAATATGATGTGGTTTGCATCGAACTGAGAAAATAAAAATCCAGCCTTAAGATTGCTCATGAAAGAACTGCTGCCGGTTATAACAAGAATTTTTTCCCCGTACTGATTAATCAGTTCAGGAAGAATGGATAGTCTACCTTCTCCGAAATATATTTTCGGGGTTTTTAAAAGGTTGAAAGCAGTTACCATGAATTTCTGTCTGTTGGATAAACAATAGTGTGTTTAATTCCCTGGCGTGGCTGAGCCATCCAGCCGGCCACCTTATCACGCCATGTGAGATAATGTTGCGTATTTTTATGTGCTGCCGATGCTTCTTCTGATTCATAAGCCTCATAAAGCACAAATTTTGCAGGGTCAGAGGCATCCTGAAGAATATCAAATCTGAGATTACCTGGTTCTTTAACTGATTCCTTATGGTTTTCAATGGTAGCTTCAATAAATTCCCCAATATGTTCTTCTTTTACCCATACGTGAACAAATGTTACAATCATAGCTTGCAGGTATTTGTAAAACCAAAAATAATTTCTTTCTTTTGAATATAAAAACTAAAAACTCATTTGTCTTTAGTCCTTTATTTTGCATAATTTGTTTCGCAATAAGGATATGCAGTCTTTTATTGCAACCATTTGTCGGAATAATAAACCGGAAAAATTAATTGAAGCTGCTGATTAAACGGTATAATAACTTATCTTTATTAAAAAAATGTATTTATGAAGTCATTATCTGTTTTAGTTGTTTTTCCGTTTTTAAATTTATTTGCAGCACAATCGCAGGAAAAATATGATTCACCGGTATCTCATGGCCGCATTCTTGAAAGCCTTTCAATGGCCAGTAGAATCTTGGGCAGAGAGGTAAAATACTCTGTTTACCTGCCTTATGATTACGAAACCTCAACCCGCAGGTACCCGGTTGTTTATCTATTACACGGATATACTGATAATGAAACAGCCTGGGTACAGTTTGGTGAGGTTAATCACGCAGCCGACAAGGCAATTGCCAGGGGTGAAATACCTCCTATGATCATTGTTATGCCTGATGCCGGGGTTACATGGTATGTTAATGACTATAAAGGAAAAGAAAGGTATGAAGACATGTTTTTTCAGGAATTTATTCCATTTATTGACAGTCATTACCGAACAAGACCGCAAAAGGAATTCAGAGGAATAGCCGGCCTGTCAATGGGCGGATACGGAACCTTGCTTTATGCTTTACACCACCCAGATATGTTTGCAGCCTGTGTGGCTTTCAGCGCAGGGGTGTGGACAGATGATGAAATAGTAAATATGGATGAAGGGTTTTATAACAAAGTATGTCTCCCATTATATGGTACTGATGAAAATAACGGTCGAATTTCTGTCAACTGGAAAAAGAACAGCATTCTTGAACTGGCCGCAAAGATGCCTGAAGAAGAAATTGAAAAAATAAGAATCATGCTGGACTGTGGCGACGGAGATTTTTTGTATAAAGGCAATTCAATGCTGCATATTACACTATCTGACCGCAAAATAAAGCATGAATACAGGGTTCGTGACGGTGAACATAACTGGACATACTGGAGAACGGGGATAACCGACGGATTAAAATTTATCGGACAGAGTTTTCACAGATAAAATGCACAAAAATACAACAGCAAACCCTGTAACGTTTCTGTTCCTTGTGTTGCCTTACGGGATCAGTTCGGGTTTTCTTGCTGTAACACTGCCTTATCTTCTGGTCAAAAATGGTTTTTCAGTGGCCGAAGCAGCAGCAATAACTGCAATAGGTCTTACCGCTAATGTATGGCGGTTTATCTGGGCTCCGCTTGCTGATATGTCATTAAGCCTGCACAAATGGTATCTGATTGGAACAGGCTTATGTGCCATAGCATTTTTTATACTGGGTTTAATACCAATAGAAAAAGATTCGAAAGCCCTTCTGACCATCATTGTTTTATTTCTGCAAATGGCAGCAACTATGGTTATTTCACCTGTAGGTGGCTTTATGGCAAAGATTATCAGAGAAGAAATGAAGGGAAGGGCCGGAGGGTGGTACCAGGCTGGTAATTTAGGAGGGGCAGGCATTGGCGGAGGCGCAGGAGTATGGTTGTCTGTGCATTTCTCTTATAAAACGACTGTTATTTTATTTGCATTATCTGCTTTAGTTTGTGCCTTTGCCTTATTCTTTTTGCCACAGGTTTATGCAGAAAAAGGGAAAAGGCTAAGGGAGCAGTTTGAAATACTGGTTTCTGATATCAGGGACCTAAGCAGATCAATAAATGCTATATTCACTACCCTGATAGTCCTGACTCCAATAGGAATTGGTGCATCATCATTTATGTGGTCGTCAATTGGAGAAAACTGGCATGTTAGTGCAGGAACGGTTGCACTTGTTGCAGGGACATTAAACGGAATTGTATGTGCAGCAGGTAGTGTTTCGGGCGGTTTTATTGCAGACAAAGCTGGCAGGTGGACTGCCTTCTTCGGCTCAGGTATTTTAATGGCTTCAGTAACAATGATTTTAAGCCTTACTGATTTTGTCCCATTATCTTACATTATTGGTGTTCTGTGTTATGCATTTACATTTGGCATGGCCAATGCCGGGTTTTCAACCATCATTCTTCATGCAATTGGTAAGGGAATGGCATCTACTAAATATGCGTTAATTTCATCACTGGGTAACATACCAACAGTTTATATGACAGCTTTTAACGGATGGATGCACGATGCTTATGGAATAAAATATATGTTAATTGGGGAAACGTTTATAGGCTTGTCTTTTGCGATAATTGCCATTATTACCTTACGTTTTCTGAAAGCAAAGCAGAAAATTAATTGAAATAATAAAGGCAGTCAGATAATATATGGCAGGAATTGAAAATATAACTAACCGCTTAGGTTATATGACATTTTCCTGAGAACAACAGATGGCTTTATTATTTAACATAACTTATTTTCATCATATTCGTCCGGCCATGCTCTATCATGGGAATACTTCCTACATGAATCAGAATATCACCGGTTTTGACCAGCCCTTCATTTTTCAGTCTTTCAATGCTCATTGCCACTGCCTGATTGATGTGATCAACTTCTTCCATAAAAAAGGCACGTATTCCCCATACAAGTGATAGCCGTCTGAGAATTGAAGCATTTGCTGTAAAGGCACAGATATGTGCAACAGGCCTGAAGCTTGAAATTTTAAAGGCAGTGGCACCTGAGTGTGTAAATGTAACAATTGCTTTTGCACCGGTAAGGTCGGCCATTTTCACTGCATTATAACACACCGAATCTGGCAAGAAATCAGAAGAACCACAATCAGGCTTATTATCAGGCTTGTAAACAAATTCCATATCTTCAGATGAGTTGATTACTCGCTGCATGCTTTTTATAGCCTCCACGGGGAATTTACCCACTGAAGTTTCACCGCTCAACATAAGCGCATCAGCTGAATCAAAAACAGCATTGGCCACATCATTGGCTTCAGCTCGGGTAGGCCTGAAATTGCTTATCATACTTTCGAGCATCTGGGTGGCAATAATAACGGGTTTGGCATGACTGATGCACTTGCGGACGATTTGTTTCTGAATATAAGGAACCCTGTTAAAAGGAATTTCAACGCCAAGGTCACCCCTGGCAACCATCACCCCGTCGGCAACTTCAATAATAGAATCGATTTCCAAAAGAGCTTCAGGCTTTTCAATCTTGGCAATTACCCCGATCTCCTTTCCTGCCTGCCGGATTAAATTTTTCAACTCAGCTACATCTTTAGCCGTTCGTACAAATGACAATGCAATCCAGTCAAAATCATTACGAAGCATAAAGTCAACATCTTTTTTATCTTTTTCTGTCAGGCTGGGTATTGAAATTTTTGTGTCGGGCAGGTTGACGCCTTTTTTCGACGAAAGAGGGCCTCCGTTAACCACCACAGCATTAACTGCATCTGTTCCGTTTGTGTGAATTACTTTTAATCTTATTTTACCATCATCAAGCAGAATATATTCGCCTTTCCGGACATCTGCCGGAAACTGCGGATAACTGATGTAAATCTTTTCCTTATTGCCAATACATGGTTGGGTAACAAATGTAACTACATCATCTTCATAAAGGTCAATACGTCTATTTTCAATCTCACCTATGCGCAGCTTGGGCCCCTGCAGATCACCCAATATCGCCACCTGCATCCGGAGTTCTTTGTTCAACTCATGTATCATTTTAATAACGGGTTCATGTTCTTCATAAGAGCCATGTGAAAAGTTTAAACGGCATACATCTATGCCCGCTCTGAAAATTTCCTTTAACACTTCAGGAAGGTAAGTAGCCGGCCCCATTGTGGCGATTATCTTGGTTTTTGAATCTTTGTTTCTTACCATATACATCTTAATTTACGGGATAAATATAAAGGAAATTTTAAAGCTATTTTTCAATTGATAAATAAAGAAAATTTCTTTTTGCATTTTACCGGATATTATACACCTTTGGCGGAAATTTTTTTTAATATATTCATGAAAGATTTAACAGACGGTCGCGAAGGGAAACTGATTTTCTGGTTTACATTACCAATGCTGATAGGCAATGTATTTCAGCAATTGTATAGTTTCGTTGACAGCATTGTAGTGGGACAGTTTGTTGGCAAAGAAGCATTAGCCGCAGTAGGCGCATCGCATCCCATTATATTTTCTATAATTTCTTTTATTATTGGCATTACAATAGGAGGAACAATTGTTATAGCCCAGTATTTCGGAGCAAAAGATATGATTTCTTTAAAAAAAGCTATTGATACCATTTATATTTTTGTATTTGTTTCTTCCCTTGTGGTTAGTATTATTGGAATTTCTTTTAGCGCCCAGATACTGAAACTGATTGGTACACCTGAAGATATGCTTCAGGAAGCAAAAATATATATCCGCATTTTCCTGGCAGGATTGATATTTTTGTTTGGGTTTAATGCTACAAGTGCAATACTTCGCGGCTTGGGTGATTCCAAAACTCCCTTGTACTTTCTGATTGTTGCTACAATAATCAATCTTTTTCTTGACTTGCTTTTTGTTATTGTATTTCATTGGGGAATTGCGGGCGCTGCGGTGGCCACTGTGATTTCACAAGCCGGTGCATTCTTTGCCACAGTATGGTATCTTAACCGTACGCATAGTTTCCTGAAATTCAGGTTAAGTGTGATGACTTTTGACAGGAAAATATTCAGGGAAAGTGTGCGGATTGGTTTGCCGACAGGCTTTCAGCAAACATTTGTTTCTATTGGAATGGCGGCATTGCTTAAAATAATAAATACTTTCGGAACTAACGTAGTTGCTGCATATACTGCTGCCGGCCGTATTGAAAACCTGGCTGTTTTACCGGCCATGAATTTTTCCCAGGCTCTTTCAACATTTGTAGGGCAAAACATAGGCGCTAATAAATTATCACGCGTCAAATCCGGGTTAAAAGCAACACTGCTCATATCATCCCTTGTTTCGGTAAGTATGTCACTTTTTATTATTCTTCTGAGACATCCGCTGATGAAATTATTTACTTCTGATGAATCGGTAATATTCTATGGCATACAATATCTGATAATAGTCGGCTCTTTTTATACGGCATTCAATATTATGTTTGTATTGTCAGGGGTATTGAGAGGCGCTGGTGACACCATTATCCCAATGTTTATTACTTTGTTTTCTTTATGGATAATTCGCATTCCAGCTGCATATTTATTATCAGGCCAGATAGGTGTTACCGGAATATGGTGGTCTATTCCCACCGGTTGGATTGCTGGCATGATATTATCTTATCTCTATTACCTCAGGGGTTCGTGGAAAAAGAAGTCGGTGACTCGGAACAATAGCACAACAATTGATAATTGACGATAAAAACATATATTTGTACTGTTCATTTCATTAGCACGAATAAAGCATCATGATAAAATCAATGACCGGCTATGGCACAGCCACAGCAGAACTTCATGATAAGACTGTTTGTGTTGAAATT
>JAJUGM010000031.1 GCA_029268165.1 Bacteroidota bacterium | reverse complement strand
TTATAAATTAAATGCATTACCATTGCAGTTAGAATTTTATAAAATGAAAAGTATAAAAAAAAATTCAAAAAAATTTCTTTTAATCTCATTCTTTTTATACCATTTATCGGGGTGTGTCAAAGAACCTCCTGAGACTGTACCGGATGTTCCGGTTAATGTTACTATTGATTTAAACCAATACGCTATAGCTCCGGCAAGTTCGTTTATCATTACCAATCAGATGGTTGCTTCACTCTCATTAGGTTACGATAATAACGGGATCATAATATACCGCGATGTATCAGAATTTTATGCATACGACCGGACATGCCCTCATCATATTGAAAAAAGCACTGCTGTTATTATTTCAGCTAACCCGCTTCTGGCTGAATGCCCTGAATGCCACAGTTATTATAACCTGCAGGCTGATGGACTGCCAACCGAAAAAAGCCCTTCGAAATATCCGTTAAAAAAATACCAAACTACTTATTATCCGGTAAGCAATATTTTGCAGATAAATAACTAATACCGATAATGATCAGACTTAAAAGGTCCTTCAGGAGGAACTCCAATATAGTCAGCCTGTTTTTGTGTCAGTTTGGTGAGTTTCACACCTAATTGTTCCAGATGCAGCCTTGCTACTTCTTCATCAAGTTTCTTGGGCAGTCTGTAAACATCAATACTGTAATTATTAGTCCAAAGATCAATCTGTGCCAATACCTGATTGGTAAAAGAATTGCTCATTACAAACGATGGATGGCCCGTAGCGCATCCGAGGTTTACAAGCCTACCTTCAGCAAGTAAAAAGATGGCATGACCGTCGGGGAAGACATATTTATCAACCTGTGGTTTGATGTTAATTTTTTTAATGCCCGGAAATGTATTTAATTTATCAACCTGTATTTCATTATCAAAATGGCCAATATTGCAAACAATTGACTGGTCTTTCATCTTTTGCATGTGTTCAATGGTGACCACGTCAATATTGCCTGTGGCTGTGACAAATATATTTCCTTCCTTAACAGCTTCTTCCATAGTAGTAACTTCAAAGCCTTCCATTGCTGCCTGTAAAGCACAGATGGGATCAATCTCGGTAACAAGCACTCTTGCTCCATAGGCCCGCATTGAACGTGCACAACCTTTACCAACATCTCCATAGCCTAATACTACCACTATTTTTCCGGCAATCATCACATCAGTAGCCCTTTTAATGCCATCGGCCAACGATTCCCGGCATCCATAAAGATTGTCAAATTTTGATTTGGTGACTGAATCATTTACGTTGATAGCCGGCACAAGCAGCTCTCCCTTCTCCATCATCTGATAAAGCCTGTGCACGCCTGTGGTGGTTTCCTCTGAAACACCCTTCCAGTCTTTAATGAACCGGTGCCATTTGCCAGGTTCCTCGTGCAGCAATTTCTTTAATAGTGCATAAATTACCTCTTCTTCTTTGTTAGAGGGTTTTATATCTAATACCGAAGGGTCGTTTTCAGCTTTATATCCAAGATGCATGAGCAGGGTTGCATCGCCCCCGTCATCAACAATCAGGTTTGGACCTTTTCCTCCGGGAAAGCTTAATGCCTGATTGGTACACCACCAGTATTCTTCAAGTGTTTCCCCTTTCCATGCAAATACAGGAATTCCTGCTTTTGCAATAGCTGCTGCAGCATGGTCCTGGGTGGAAAAAATATTGCAGCTTGCCCATCTGACATCTGCACCAAGCGCTTTCAGGGTTTCTATTAACACGGCAGTTTGTATGGTCATGTGGAGCGAACCTGAGATCCTTGCCCCACTCAAAGGTTTCTGCCCTGCATATTTGTTCCGTATAGCCATCAGACCGGGCATTTCCTTTTCGGCTATTTCTATCTCTTTTCTGCCAAAATCAGCAAGGGTAATATCTTTAACCTTGTATGGCAATGTTTCAGTCATTGTATTTGTGTTCATAATTTTTATAAGAATTATACTTTTTGATTCAAACGGGATAATACTTCCTTTTTATCTTCATCGAGCTGTTTTATCAGATTATATACAGATGCAAATTTAACTTCATTTCTGATTCTGTCAACAAAATACACTTTTAATCTTTCGCCGTATATTTCTTCAGTAAAATTAAAAATATGTACTTCGAGGGTCTGCTCATGCACCTGGCTTTCAATAGTAGGTCTCACGCCAATATTGGCCATACCTTTATATAGTTGCCCGTTCCATTCCACTTTAACTGCATATACGCCATTACGCGGCATAAGTTTCTGTGGATTGTTAATGGCAATGTTGGCAGTGGGGTAACCAAGCCTTCGGCCCATGCGTGAACCTCTTATCACTTCGCCCTGTACAAAGTATTCATATCCCAGCGCTTCATTAGCAAACACCACATTGCCAATAGATATACTGCGGCGGATAGCTGAGGAGCTCACTTCGGTATTATTTACCACAACAGGATTCATCCTTTCAGCTGAAAAGCCATATACCGATGAACTTTTCAGCAGGCTCTCAAAACTGCCCTGCCGGTTTCTGCCAAAGTGGTGATTATAACCTACCACTACATGGCTTGCCCCGATTTTTTCATAAAGATACGTCCGTATAAAATCTTCATAGGTTGTCTGAGCAAATTCTGCAGTAAATGGCAATATTATCAGATGATCTATGGGATATTGCCTCATCAACTCTATTTTTTCGTCGAGTGTTGAAAGAAGCCAGAGCTTTTCAAAAGGTTGCAACACCATCCTTGGATGCGGCCAGAGTGTTATTATAACTGTTTCATTGTGATATTGCGAACCTAACTCAATAAGGCGTTTAAAAATCAACTGATGGCCTGCATGTACCCCGTCAAAAATTCCAATGGTGGTCACTGTATTGCGGCCATGAAACGTAGATATGTCATGATAAATATTCAAATGATTTGCCGGAATCAACAATTAAAGTGCAAAAATAATATTTAACCTTTAATTTTATTATTTTAAAAAATCAGTAAATTGTAAAATATTAAGTTTAAAATCAGAATGGCAATACCGGGCATAGTCAAAAAAGACCCATGGCTTACGCCTTATAGTGAAAAAATAAGCTCTCGGGCAAAAAAGGTCTTACAGAAAGAAAAGAATCTTATTGCAAACCATCAAACCCTAGGTGATTTTGCCACAGGGTATCTTTATTTTGGTCTTCAAAAATCAGCTGCTCACTGGATATTCAGAGAATGGGCACCTAATGCTACAAAAATTTATCTGGTGGGAGAATTTTCGGAATGGAAAGAAAAACCTGAATTCTCACTTCAGTCAATGCCGCATGGAGTATGGGAAATTACCTTACCCGTTGATGCTATCAGGCATGGAAATTTATTCAAGCTTTCAGTTTACTGGCCTGGGGGACATGGCTATCGTCTGCCATCTTATGCTAAAAGGGTTATCCAGGATGAAATAACAAAAAATTTTGATGCTCAGGTATGGAATCCTGATCAACCTTATTATTGGAAAAACAGCCAGGTTATTGCCAACCGCGACCCCTTGTTTATCTACGAAGCGCACATCGGAATGTCAACTGAAAAGGAAAAAATAGCAACATTTAACGAATTCAGGGAACAGGTACTTCCAAGAATAATTAAAGCCGGATATAATGCTATCCAGCTTATGGCTATTCAGGAACATCCCTATTATGGCTCATTTGGATACCATGTTTCTAATTTTTTTGCTGTTTCATCACGATTTGGGACACCCGAGGAATTAAAAATGCTCATTGACGAAGCCCATGCTGAAGGAATTGCTGTAATTATGGACCTTGTGCATTCACATTCGGTAAAGAATGAACTTGAGGGACTGGCACGCTTTGACGGCACAACTTATCAGTATTTTCACGATGGTCCTCGCCGCGAGCACATTGCATGGGACTCATTATGTTTTGACTATGGTAAAAATGAAGTGTTGCATTTTTTACTTTCAAACTGCAAATTCTGGCTTGAAGAATATAAGTTCGACGGATTCCGCTTTGACGGGGTTACCAGTATGTTATATTATGACCATGGCCTTTCAAGAAATTTCACAAGCTACGACATGTATTTCGACGGAGGGCAGGATGAAGACGCTATAATATACCTGACGCTTGCCAACAAACTCATTCATCAGGTTAATCCGTTTGCCGTTACCATTGCCGAAGAAATGAGCGGTATGCCTGGTCTGGCAGCGCCCATAGAAGAATGTGGCTATGGGTTTGATTACCGCATGGCTATGGGTGTGCCCGATTACTGGATAAAAATTATTAAAGAACTGCCCGATGAAAAATGGAATGTATCACAATTGTTTTATGAACTAACGAGAAAAAGGCAGGATGAAAAAACCGTTTCATACGCCGAATCGCACGATCAGGCTCTGGTTGGCGATAAAACCATTGTTTTCAGGCTTATGGACAAAGAAATGTATTTTCACATGAATAAATCATCCCAGAATCTTATCATTGACAGGGGCATAGCCCTGCACAAGATGATTCGCCTTATTACCATAGCTACAGCAGGAGGGGCCTATCTCAATTTTATGGGAAATGAATTTGGCCATCCCGAATGGATTGATTTCCCAAGGGAAGGCAACAACTGGTCATTTCACTATGCCCGCCGTCAATGGCACCTGATGGATAATCCCGATCTTAAGTATCATTACCTGAGCGATTTTGACCGTGATATGATTATGCTCATCAAGAAAGAAGATATTCTTAAACAGGAATACTGCCACCTTCATCATGATAATGTGTCAGACCAGGTATTGGCTTTCAGCCGGAAGAGCTTTCTGTTTGTCTTTAATTTTAATCCGGTGAAGTCATTTACTGATTACGGTATTTGTGTAGAAGGCGGTAAATATAAAGTAGTACTCAACACAGACAACGTAAAATATGGCGGATTTGGCCATGTTGACGAATCAATTATTTATTATACCCAACGAATCGGTAAAATTTCATCACCCGATGTGCTGAAAATTTATATTCCCAGCCGCACAGCACTTGTGTTTAAACATCTGCCAACGCCGAAAATTTATTGATTTTTTAAATAGTGCTCATTATACAAAGCATTTGTGAAGGCTCTTGGATACTGTATGTTGCTGATTATCAATTGTCGTTGGCTTAAGCCAACGGCAATAAATTAAGGATTCCCTGCTGACTTTTTATTTTTATTCCCGAGCCTATATGGGCAAGAAGGCTTAAACCCGGATTTGTTATTAGCCTTATTTTTCTAATGACTGCCATTAGAAAAATTTATTGTTTTATCATTGAAACCCCCATCCCGAAAACATTGGATTATTTTCATGATTATTTGTTCTGATATCTCGGAATCAGACATTTATAAACAGAAAAACATTTCTTAAGGAATATTAATGTTTTGCGATGACAAATCGATTACCCCGATTTAGTGATAGTTTCAATTCTAATCCCTCGGAATTGATTACAAATGCCTTGTTGTTCACGCATTTTTTAATGTATTATCGGGGTTAAGTTTTTCTAAATCGGGGAAGTCATTAGTTCTTTTCTCTCCCTAATAACTAATCCGGGTTAAAAAAGCCCTTCT
Organism: Bacteroidota bacterium; assembly: GCA_029268165.1. Taxonomy (GTDB): domain Bacteria; phylum Bacteroidota; class Bacteroidia; order Bacteroidales; family UBA10428; genus UBA5072. The sequence continues at coordinate 9,208 of JAJUGM010000031.1, read as the reverse complement.
ACCGAAAGATAGCGTTCGCCGGTGTCATAATTGAAGGCTAATATTACTGATCCTGCAGGGATATCCGGTAGTTTTTTTGCCACAGCAGCCAGCGCTGCACCCGATGATATTCCAACAAATATGCCTTCCTCTTTGGCAATACGCCGGGCATATTCAAAAGCTTCTTCTTTTGAAATAGTAATCACCCCATCAAGAATTTCCTTGTGCAGATTTTTTGGTATAAATCCGGCGCCTATGCCCTGAATGGGGTGTGGAGCCGGCTGGCCGCCGCTTATAACGGGTGAGAGTTCAGGTTCTACAGCAAAAACTTTAAGTTTTTTAAATTTCGCTTTTAATACTTCAGCCACTCCTGTTATATGCCCACCTGTTCCTACTCCTGTAATCAGAAAATCAATACCATCAGGGAAATCATGCAAAATTTCCATGGCTGTAGTGTTGCGGTGTATTTCAATATTGGCCTCATTTTCAAATTGCTGAGGGATCCAAACATTGGTATTTGCAGCAGCTATTTCATAAGCCTTTTCAATGGCACCTTTCATCCCCTTTTCTCGGGAGGTAAGTTCAAATTCGGCACCATAGGCAGCCATTATCTTCCTGCGTTCAACCGACATGGATTCGGGCATTACCAGAATCAACCGGTATTTTTTTACTGCGGCTACCATAGCCAGACCAATACCCGTATTACCTGAGGTCGGTTCAACAATAACTGAACCTGGTTTCAAAATACCTTTCTTTTCAGCATCTTCAATCATTGAAAGTGCTATCCTGTCTTTAATACTGCCACCCGGATTGGTACGTTCGAGCTTATACCATACTTCGTGCGTTGAAGGAAACAAATGGTTGATTTTTACATGTGGCGTATTGCCAATAGTTTCTAATATGTTGTTTGCTTTCATATCTGTTTATTATATATTAAAAAAATAATTATAAATGATGATTATGAGTTATTAAACAGGTAATTTATACCCGGTAACAAGTAATTTATCCCTCTGACGAGGGACAGCAACAGGTATGAAACCAGATAGAAATGATGAAAAACAAATGCCTCATGCAGTTATATAACAAAATTAATAGGCTCTTTATAGTTTTTACTGTCGCGGATAACCACCTTACTCTCGTGATAGACAACCGAATAAGGGGGAACACTCCTGGTGAGCCACACATTCCCGCCCACAACAGTATCATGCCCGACAACAGTATCTCCGCCCAATATGGTACTGCCAGAGTAAATAATTACATTATCTTCAATGGTCGGATGCCTTTTTTTTCCCTGCATTGACTTGTCAACACTCATTGCACCAAGTGTAACTCCCTGATATATTTTCACATTATTGCCGACTATCGTAGTTTCGCCAATAACAATACCTGTACCATGGTCAATAAAAAAATGGTCACCAATTTCAGCTCCCGGATGAATATCAATGCCTGTTTTGCTGTGGGCATATTCGGCTATCATTCTGGGCAAATAGGGTATTTTTAACTTGAACAGTTCATGCGCCAGCCTGTAAACAGCAATAGCATAAAAACCCGGATAATACAGAATAACACTTTCCACTGCCCTTGCAGCAGGATCAAAATCAACAAAAAGCCTGGCATCTTTAATAAGACTTTCATATATGACTGGCACCCTGCTGAAAAACTTCGCAGTTATGCCGCTTACCGAATCCTTTAATACCGGTTCCATTGGAGTAAGGATATCCCTTAGGTCAATTTGCAGCTGAGCCAGATTTAATTCAATTAACGGTATGTTGCATTTTTTATCAGCCTTAAAAGGAAACAGAAAATAGATCAGGTTATCAATAAACTGATGTGCTTTGATCATGGATGGCACTTCCTTTTTAAAATTGTTGTATTCATTAAAAAGGTATTCGGGAAATTTTTCAATCGAAATCATGTTTTAAAATAATTATCAGGCAAATATAATTAATTTCAGATATAAAAGTCTTTTTTTATATTATAATTTATTATCCTTAGCGGCCAGTTTTTCCAGCTTATCATACGAAGTCACCAGTCCGCGTATCACAGCCGAACTCAATCCCTGGTGTTCCATTTCATTAAGCCCTGATATTGTAATTCCCTGAGGGGTAGTGACTTTGTCAATTTCACGTTCAGGGTGATTATCAGTTTCGATAATTAGCATTGCTGCACCTTTCACTGTTTGCGCAGTAATGAGCTGTGACATCTCAGAATTAAAGCCGATTTCAATGCCTCCTTGCGACATAGCCCGCATAAAGCGTAATGCAAAAGCAATACCGCAGGCTCCAACAACAGTTGCTGCACTCATCATGTCTTCTGATATTTTTAGTGTTTTTCCCATCTTGTCAAACATGGAAGTGATCATCTTTTCCTGCTCTGCGTTACAGTTTTTCGAGGCAATACAGGTCATTGATTCGCAAATAGACAAGGCAGTATTGGGCATAACCCTGAATAAAGGCACTTTACCTATCGAATTCTCAATCTCCCGGAGTGTTATACCAGTAATTGTTGAAACAATAATCTGTTTATCAGTTATATAATCCTTTATTTCTTCAGCCAGATCATGAAACTGCTGGGGTTTAACTGACATGACAACAATTTTAGCCTGACGCACAGCTTGGGCATTATTATCGCTGACATTAAAACCCTTTTCTTTTAAATAGTTTATTCGGTGGCCTCGTTTATCGGTAAGAATAATATCTTTTAATTCAAATTGTTGTGATGCCAGAAGCCCTTTTGCCAAAGCTGTACCCAGATTACCACCACCCAGAATTGCTATTGTATGGCTCATAGGATTTAAATTAGTAAAGGTTTATTTGTTAATTTGTAAAAGTAATACGCTATTTACAAAAGAACAAAAGAAATTATTATAAAGAATGGGGCTTTATGAATATATTAGTTGCGAGCTGCGAGCTGCGAGAGGTCAGATAAAAGATACAAAATTAAAGATAAAAGAAGAATGAAGAAAAGGCAATATATAAAATTGCTGGTAAAAAATTCATCATGCGATTCAAGATTTAAGAAAGTCTGTTGCGTATATTACTTCTTAAATCGTTATTCATCATGTTTATTTTCAAGTAATTTATAATTTACAATCAACTAAACTCGCAGCTCATGGCTCGTAACTAAATTATACAGGTAAAATAGTTGCAATCAAACATAAAAAAAATACCCGTTGGCATAATAATGTCCGAACGGGTATTGTGGTTTTTTTATATGATTTTATCCCCGTATTGCCTTTATACCCGGCAGTTCTTTTCCTTCCATATATTCGAGCATTGCGCCGCCGCCGGTTGAAACATAGCTTACCTTGTCAGCCAGTTTGTTTTTGTTGATGGCAGCCACTGAGTCGCCTCCACCGATGAGGCTGAATGCACCTTTAGCTGTTGCCCGTGCAATGGCCTGTGCAATAGCCGATGTGCCTTTAGCAAATTTATCCATTTCAAAAACACCCATCGGACCGTTCCACAAGATGGTTTTTGATTTCTCAATTACATCACTGAATATCTTTATAGTTTCTTCGCCAATATCAAGCCCCATCCATCCGTCAGGTGTCTGATCAATTTTTGAAACACTGGTGTTTGCATTGGCATCAAAGGCATCGGCATTAACCGCATCAACCGGAAGATATACTTTTACACCTTTTTCTTTTGCTTTTTTCAGCAACTCAAGCGCAAGGTCTAGTTTATCTTCTTCACAGAGTGATTTACCTATTTTTCCGCCTTGTGCCTTAATAAATGTATAAGTCATACCGCCTCCGATAATCAGATTGTCAACACGGCTCAGGAGATTTTCAATAATCATAATTTTATCTGAAACCTTGGCTCCTCCCATAATAGCGGTGAATGGCTTTTCAGGAGCCTGCAACACCTTGTCCATTGCTTTTAGTTCATTTTCAATCAGGTAACCAAACATGCTGTTGCCAGGAAATTGGTCTGCTATAAGAGCAGTTGAGGCATGAGCCCGATGAGCTGTACCAAAGGCATCATTTACATAACAATCGGCATAGCTTGCCAGCTGTTTCACAAATTGCTTCTGTTTTTCCTTTACTTCAGACTTGGCGGCTTTCTTTTGTTCATCGGTTGCATCTTCGCCCAGATGATAAGGCTTGCCTTCCTCCTCTTCATAAAACCTCAGGTTTTCAAGCAGCATAACTTCACCAGGTTTCAGTTCTGCAGCCATCTTTTTAGCTGCTTCACCCATGCAATCACCGGCGAATTTCACAGATTTGCCTAATAGTTTCTCAATGGCAGGTACAACATGCTTTAACGAATATTTGTCTTGTGGCTTCCCATCTGGCCTTCCAAGGTGCGACATTAAAATAACTGATCCTCCGTCACTCAATACTTTTTTTATGGTAGGTAATGCCCCTCTTATACGGGTATCATCAGTTACTTCAAAAGTTTGCTTATTGAGCGGCACATTGAAATCAACACGAATAATGGCACGCTTCCCCTTAAAATTGTATTTATCTATAGTTTGCATGTTAATGAATTTTGATTTATTAGTGAAACAAAGATAAAAAAGTTATTTTATTTACATTTGCTGTCATATAATATACATGATATTTATTTATTTTGACATTCTATTAAACATAAATCAGTGTTATTCAGTGAAATAATCGGCCAGGCTGTTTTAAAGAAAAATCTGGTACAATCAGTAAAAGATCGCCGTATCAGTCATGCACAATTGTTTTTTGGCCCTGAAGGGGCAGGTGCATTGCCGCTGGTCTTGGCCTATGCACAATATATTTCATGTACGGGCGAAAAAGATGAAGATGCATGCGGAAAATGCCCAAGCTGCCTGAAATATACCAAACTTATCCATCCCGATCTGCATTTTATTTACCCAATTAATAGCACGACTTCAAAACAGGACCCGCTGTGCGATGATTTTCTGGTTGAATGGAGATCATTTGTACTGCAAAATCCTTATGCCAGCCTTAATGACTGGTATGTTTTTATCGAACTTGAAAACAAACAAGGCCTGATTAAAGAGAAAGAGAGTGATGCAATCTTTAAAAAATTGTCCTTCAAATCATTTGAATCGGATTTTAAAATTGCCCTTATCTGGATGGCAGAAAAAATGAATGAGGCAGCTTCAAACAAACTCCTGAAACTTCTGGAGGAACCTCCTGATATGACTGTCTTTTTCCTTATCGCCGAAAATACTGAATCACTGCTGCCTACAATCCGTTCACGGTGTTTCCCGGTTAAAGTTCCATTGATTAATAAAGAAGATATGATAAATACCCTTAAATCGAAATATGGCATTGAAAGCGGAAAGGCTGAAATTATTTCAAGGCTGGCCGGAGGTAATTATCGGAAAGCCCTTGAACTACTTCAGGAGAGTGAAAATAATGGTGGATTTTTTGACTTATTCGGAGAATTCATGAGAAGAAGCTATTTATTTGATATGCCAGCCATACTTAAGCTCACAGATCAGCTGAACGCGCTTAACCGCGAGAAACAAAAGACATTTCTTGATTATTCAATGAAAATGATACGAGAGAATGCGATTAAACATTTTGATAATGAATGCCTGAATTACCTGACAAAAACAGAAGCCGATTTTTCAGTTAAATTTTCTAAGTTTATCAATGGTAAAAATATTGTTCTGTTAAATGAAGAACTTAATAAGGCATATCATGATATAGAACGGAACGGAAACGGCAAAATTATTTTTCTTGACCTCGCGCTGAAAATCGGGAAATTATTGAGAACAGTATGATATTATTCGTCAGGTAAAACAAAATTATTTAAATTTGTACTTATTAAGTAATATTTATTCGCTTATTAACAATAAGTGTTTATTCTGATTATTTCTTTCATTTACAGCGTATTGTATGGAAATTGAAAAACTAAATATACCTGGTGGTTGCAATGGCCGGGGGTGCAGTTATATTCTTAAAGATTCTTCCGAATCGTCTGCCTGTATTGATACCGGCTGCCATAAACTGAATACTACCGACTGGCTCAGTGATATTCCTGAAACATATCATCGTTTTGATATTGTTGAAGTTCGGTTTAAAAACACACGTAAGGGCTATTATAAAAACGTAAACAATCTGAAACTCAAAAGAGGCGATATTGTTGCCGTTGAAGCTAATCCAGGCCATGATATCGGTATTGTATCCCTAACAGGGGTTTTGGTTTTACGCCAGATTTTACGAAACAATCTGCAGCCTGATCATCCCGACTTTAAAAAAATATACCGGAAAGCCAAGCCGGTTGACATTGAAAAATGGGTGGAAGCTATGTCACTTGAGCACAGTACTATGCTCAAATCCAGAAAGATTGCCGAGGAGCTGAAGCTCGAAATGAAAATAGGTGATGTTGAATATCAGGGAGATGGTACAAAGGCCATTTTTTATTATATAGCTGATGACCGCGTGGATTTCCGTGAATTAATTAAAGTACTGGCCGAACGCTTTAAAGTGCGTATTGAGATGAAACAAATAGGGGCCCGTCAGGAAGCCGGACGAATAGGAGGTATAGGTTCGTGCGGCCGGGAACTATGCTGTTGCACATGGATTAAAAACTTCGTATCGGTTACTACCAGTGCCGCCCGTTATCAGGAAGTTTCACTTAATCCTCAGAAACTTGCCGGGCAGTGTGGTAAGCTGAAATGCTGCCTCAACTATGAGTTGCCTGCCTATATTGATGCCCAGAAAGATTTTCCCGATACTTCCATACCGCTTGAAACCGAACAGGGGCCCGCATACCATCAAAAAACTGATGTTTTCAGGCGACTGATGTGGTATTCAATGCAAAAGGATATGCCTTCTGATATAGCCTGCCTCACTGTTGACCAGGTAAAAGAAATTATTGCCATGAATAAGAGAGGGGAAAAAGTGAAAAAACTGGAAAGCGTTGAAAGCATTTCTATTGCTCCTATTATTGACTATCAGTATGCAGGTGACATTGAAAGCCTTTCGCATATCGAAGATCGGCCTGCCGAAAATCAGGTTAAAAAAAATAACAGTAAAGACAAACGAAAACCCCGGTAAAATGAAGTTCAGATACGCTTTCCAGATAATGCTGTTAACCAGCCTGCTTTCAGCATGTAATAAAAACAAAATTTTTCACCGGTTTGCCGATATTCCAGGCAACAAATGGAACAATAAGAATATTGTGCACTTTGATGTTCCAATCACTGATACTGCAAGTTCTCATAACGTTTATTTGCTTATCCGGAATACTGCCAATTACAAGTTCAGCAATATTTACCTGTTTGTTACCATCACCTCGCCGGCCGGTTTTTCAGTGAAAGATACCGTTGAACTCACACTGGCTGATGAAAAAGGCAGATGGTTAGGAAAAGGGGCAGCCAATCTTTATACCAGCCGGCATCCGTTTAAAATGAATATACGCTTCCCCTACCGGGGAATATATACATTTGATATTGAACAGGCCCTCAGGGAAGCTGAAATTAAAAACATATCGGGCGTGGGACTGCAGATTGACAAATTGCAGTAATAGTTCTAATCACTAATCTTATAAAATAGCGTGAAAAGAAAACTCGAACGGTTTGCTGAAATGAATACTTTTCCGCACGTTATCCAACCGGCATTTGACGAAGTGTTTCGTAAAGAGCATCCGCTTAAGGGACAATGGAAAAACCTTTTTTTTAAAAACAATAACCCCATTACCCTTGAACTTGGATGCGGTAAGGGAGAATATACGGTGGGTATGGCAAGATTGTTCCCGCAGCGAAATTATATCGGCATTGACATTAAAGGCGCACGTATCTGGAAAGGCGCCAAAACATCATTTATTGAAAATATTCCTAACATTGGCTTTTTAAGAACCCGTATTGAATTTATTAATTCTTTCTTCGCTCAGGGAGAAGTAGATGAAATATGGCTAACCTTTCCTGACCCTCAGAAAGAAAAAAAACGCAAACGGCTTACTTCAGGCCGTTTTTTAAATTTATACAGGCAATTCCTGAAAGATGATGGAACCATACATCTTAAAACTGATAACGATTTGCTTTTCCGGTACACACTTGACCTTTTGAAATACAATCAACTTGAAATTATTGAATATACTGATAATTTATATGCTTCTGAAATCATAAACCCTGTACTTTCTATAAAAACCTTTTATGAGCAACAGTTCCTCGATATGAATTTAACCATAAAATATTTATGTTTTAAACTCCCCTATGACAAAATCATTGAAGAAATTCCGGACAAATGAGCACACAGACTTTTTTTCCAAAGTGTATGATGTTACAAGGCTTATTCCTGCAGGAAGGGTAACTTCTTATGGTGCCATAGCCTCATTTATTGGATCACCTCAGGCAGCACGTACTGTTGGATGGGCATTAAATGCTTCACATACACAAAAGGAATTTGTTCCCGCCCACCGTGTTGTAAACCGCAACGGAATGCTTACCGGAAAACATCACTTCAGGCATCCTTCGCTCATGAAGGAACTACTCGAGAGTGAAGGTATTGTTGTTGTTAACGACCATGTGCACGACTTTAAAAAACTATTCTGGGATCCGGCCAGAGAGCTGAAATAACAGGCAAACCAACCATAGATCAAAAAGGAATTTCACCCAGGTATGATGAATAAACAAATATATATGGACAGACAAAATTTGTTTACAGAGGGCCCTATGTAAATTTGCCAAGCTTGTTACTCTTTATCCGATTGTATCGAAATGAAATAGTGGTATATAATTGAACTGAAATTTACAACGACTGGGTGGCATCGGGCATCTGCACATAGTTGTCATGGCTCAGAAAGCGGCCGAGAATGGGATCATATACCCTGTCTCCCGATAGCCATCGGGACATGTTAATAAGGTTTAAAGCCTCAAGATGCTCATGGCCAGTAAAACCACGAAAAACCAAAAACTCTGATGGTACATTGTTATAGCTCCAGTCATTGGGATTTCTTCTGCGGCTCCCAGCCTTCTCCCGATGAAATCGGGATACGGTTGGCAGGCATGCATCGAAGCTGTATTCCTGCGCTTGTCCGTTAAACTGCGCAATAGCGCCCGTGTTGTCTATAAGCATATTAATACCGCTAGGGTAATCAGTTAATATATAATATATTGAGCCTGCTCCGCCATTTTCAGTGATATACACTGCTGCAAGTCCATCGCCCGCGGCAATGTAACAATATTCGCGTGTATTTCCTCCGCTGATTTCTTTTTCATTCAAGCCTGAGTAATATCTTGTTTTCGTGCTTGAATAAATGAAGGTAACAAAACAAAACTT